>NZ_JALKFY010000819.1:0-31308 GCF_023242985.1 Frankia sp. Mgl5
CGACACCCTCCTACACGAACTCGGCCACACCGACGACACCATCATCAAACTCAAAATCGACGGCGCCATCACCTGACGTCACCTGACATCCGTCCTCCGGTCGCCGTGCGGCCGGCGTGCAACAGGCACAGTGCATTCAACCGAGTTGAAAACCGGTCCTGACCGACGGAGGAGATCGTGTCTTATCGAGTCATTCAGTGGACAGCCGGCACGGTTGCCAGAGAGGCGGTGGCCGGCATACTCGGCCACGCCGATCTGGAGCTGGCGGGTGCCTGGGTCCACTCGGCGGACAAGGACGGCCGTGACATCGGTGAGCTCTGCGGTTTACCACCGCTGGGCGTGCGGGCGACCCGGGACAGGGACGCCCTTCTCGCCGCGCCCGCGGACTGCGTCGTCTTCGCGGTCGGCCGCAACTGGGTGGAGGACCCGACGGAGACGTTCGGGGAGCTGTTACGGATTCTGCGGTCGGGCAAGAACGTCGTGAACCTCTGGTGGCCGACGCTGGTGTACCCCCGCGCCCAGGACGACAAGCTCTACCAGGAGCTCGAACAGGCCTGCCTCGACGGCGGCACGTCCTTCCTCACGGTGGGAATGGACCCCGGTTACGGAACGGCCGGGCTCGCGCTGTCCGCGCTGACCCTGACCCGTGAGGTCACGAGCGTCCACATGTACCAGTTCATGAACAACGCCTTCTGGGAGGGCCCGGGCATCACGAAGTTCTTCGGCTTCGGCCAGAACGACGTCGACCGGATCCCCATCCTGCAGCCGGGTGTGACCACGAGCTACCACGCGACGACGCTGCACCTGCTCGCCGACGCGCTCGGGGGGACGATCGAGGAGATCGTCGAGGACCACGACTTCATTTACGCGGACGAGACGTTCGACGTCGCGTCCGGGCACATCCCGGCCGGGACCATCTCCGGGCTGCGCTACCGGGTGAAGGGCATCATCGGCGGGCGGCCGGCGGTCGTCGTCGAGCACGTGGAGAAGCTGCGTGAGAACGACTTCTCCGAGCTGGGCTTCAGCGGTGACGGCTACCGGGCGGAGGTCGTCGGCCTGCCCAGCGTCCAGCTGGACATGAAGCTCTCCGCGCCCGCCGGCTACGTCGGCGACCCGATCGCCGTCGCCTCGGCGATGAGCGTGGTCAACGCGGTTCCCCGGGTGTGCGCGGCCCCGCCGGGCGTGCTCTCCCTGCTCGACGTCGCGCCGTTCCCCTCCCGCAACCAGAATCCGGTGAGCAGCCCGGCCTCGGTGGGCTAGCCGCTCGAGGACGAACCCGGCCCCGGTACCGACAGTCGGTACCGGGGCCGGGTGCTGTCCAGGGGCGAGCGCCGGGTGCGGCGGTCAGATCGCGTTCTGGGTCATCAGGAACTCGATCACCGGCCTGCCCGGCTCCCAGGACCCGCCGATCGAGGCCATGACGTGCCCGGAGTCGACCAGCAGGCTGACGCCGCTGATCCCGCTCGCCGCGGGGCTGTTCAGGAAGACCATCACCTCGCCCATCTGCTCCGCCAGCAGCGGCGTGGTGCCGGTCGCCTCGCGGTACTGCTTGTCGAATCCGAGCCAGCTGTTCGCCTGGGCGAGGGGGGTGTCGGTCGGGCCGGGGCAGATGGCGTTGATCCGGACACCCTTGCTCAGCAGCGGGTAGGCCTCGCGGGCGACATAGGCGTTGATGACCTGCTTGCTGAACATGTAGCTGTTGGTGCCCTCGTGGGCGCTGACCCAGCTGTCGGCGGATTCGAAGTCAGGAGTGGCGAGGAACTCGATGAGTGTCGGCAGGTGGTTCTGCCAGCCGAGCCCGGCCACCGATGAGATCAGGCAGATCGCCGACCCCGTGGTTAACGTCTTCTCGGCCACCATCCGCTCGATGATGTGCCGGTGCCCGATGAAGTTGACCCGCATCACCGCCGGGCCGGCAGCCATGCCGGCCGCGGAGAACAGCGCGTCCACCGGGCCGTCCAGCTCGTCGAGGGTGGCGTCGATCTGCTTGCGGTCACCCAGATCGACCTGGAGGAACTGTGTGACGGGATAGTCGACGGGGGCGCGGTCCAGGACCACGACCTCGGCGCCGAGGCCGGCGGCCGTCCTGGCCGCGGCCGCTCCCATGCCCGTGGCGCCGCCGACCACCACGACCCGCTTGCCGTCGTAACGAAATGCCTGTCCGTCAGTCATGATCTGTGAACCTCCGGGTCCGCCCGTCATCTGTGCTCGGGCCTCGAAGCAGTGCGTCGTGTCTGATATTCCGTGCGGGTGGCGCACCCTGTGTCACACCCTCCGGGCGCATCATCTCCGCTCGGTCCGGAAAGTCCGACACGGTCGGCGCAACCTTCATCCACATCCCCCTCCAGCAGGCCGGGTTGACAGTACATGTACTTCAACCTAGTGTAAATATGGACAACGACGGCCCAGGTAGATGATCCGCGAGTCGAACGGTCCGAGAGTTGAACGGTCCGCCCGGCATCCGCCCGACCGACATCCGGCTGACATTGCACGGATGGATCTCGCGCATCCTGGACAGAAGGGCTCCGATGAGCGATTCGCCTTACCGCTACCTCACGTACGAGTCGCTCGACGACGGTGCGATCGTGCGGATCATGCTCAATCGTCCCGAGACGCGCAATGCCCAGAACCGGGGACTTCTGGTGGAGCTCGGGCAGGCGTTCCTGCGGGCGGAGGAGGACGACGCGGTACGGGTCGTGATCCTCGGGGGAAACGGCCCGATGTTCTCGACGGGGCACGACATGGGCTCGCGGCAGGGCCGGGAGGACATGGCGCCCGGGCCCAACCAGCATCCGTCGGCCGGGGTCAACGGCGGCACCCGGCAGGGCGCCGAGAAGCTGATGCTGCAGGAATGGCACCACTTCTTCGAGAGCACCCGCCGCTGGCGCAACCTGCGTAAGATCACGGTCGCCGCCGTGCACGGCGAGGTCTACGCCGCCGGACTCATGTTGATGTGGGCGTGTGATCTCATTGTCGCCGCCGAGGGCACGACGTTCGCCGACATGGTGGGAACGCGGCTTGGTATGTGCGGTATGGAGTATTTCGCGCACCCCTGGGAGTTCGGTCCGCGCAAGGCCAAGGAGCTTCTCCTCACCGGAGACTCCATCGACGCCGAGGAGGCCTGGCGCCTCGGGATGGTATCCAAGATCTTCCCTCCGGACGAGCTTCAGGAATCCGCCCTGGCGTTCGCCCGGCGGATCGCCGCCATACCCACCGTGGCGGCGCTTCTGATCAAAGAATCGGTCAACCAGAGTGTCGACCACATGGGCTTCTACACAGCACTGAACGCCTGTTTCACACTGCACGAGCTGAACCACGCCCACTGGGGCTGGGTACACGACAACGGCATGCCCATGGGCCTTCCCGGGGACGAGGGCGTCGTCGACTGGCGGACCAGCCCGAGGGTGGCGCCGGCCCTGCGCGACCATGCCGTCGCCCCGGACCCGGTGGGCTGAGCGCATGACGACGACCGCGGAACCCCCGTTCTTCGGCCTCGACCGCGACGCGAAGATCAGGTGCAGCGACTGGGCGCGCGCGAGCTCCCTCTCCCCGGCGGGGACCGCGGGCACCTACCCGGGCTATCTGCTCGTCGAGATCCCGCTGCCGTGGCCGCACGACGTGGGCGAGACCGCGCAGGCCGAGGCGGTCGCGCCCGTCATCGGCCCCGCCGGCTACCGGCTGCAGGCGGTCATGCCCGTCGACCCCGACGCCCCGGCGGAGAGCCGCCGGGTGATCCTGCACGCCCGCCCGCCGGGCGAGGCGGGCTTCGCCGGCTACCGACGCTTCGAGGCCACGGCCGGCCCGTCGCTGCCGGACACCGTCGCCGCTCTGGTCGCCGCGGCCGCCGATCCGGCGCCGTCGAGCCTGGAGGCTCCCGCGGTCGATGTCCTGGTGTGCGGGCACGGCCGGCGCGACGCGTGCTGCGGCCGGCTCGGGGCGGGGCTGGCGGTCCGGCTCGCGGCGCCCGGCCCGCGTCCGGGCGTGAACCTGTGGCGCACGAGCCACCTGGGCGGCCACCGTTTCGCCCCGGTCGCGCTCGTGCTCCCGCAGGGCACCGGCTGGGCGTTCGCCGACATCGACCTGGTCGGCGCGGTGCTGGGACGCGAGGGCGACTTCGCCGCCGTCGCCGACCACTACCGTGGCTGCTCCGGTCTGGAGAGCCCCCAGATGCAGGCGCTGGAGGCCGAGGTGCTCCGCCGCGAGGGGTGGCGCGTGCTGGACCGCCCGCGCGGCGGCTCGTTCGACGGCTCGCGTGCCGAGCTGACCTTCCAGGAGAACGACGGCAGGACCGTCACGTGGTCGGGGACTGTCCAGCCCGGACGCACGGTCCCCACACCCGACTGCCTGCAGCCGCCCGCCTCGGCCCGCAAGAGCCAGACCGAATGGGCCGTCTCCGCGGTCGTCCGCCGCGAACAGGCGTGGCCCACCTGACAGGAGGAAGACATGACATACGCCGGTCTTAACGCCGCGAAGCTGCTCATCGACGGCCAGCTGGTGGACGCGGAGGGCGGGGCCACCTACGACAACATCAACCCGGCCACCGAGTCCTCGATCGGCGTTGCGGCCGACGCCTCCACCGGCGACGTCAACGCGGCCATCACCGCCGCCCGCAAGGCCTTCGACGAGACCAGATGGAGCACCGACACCGCCTTCCGGGTGCGCTGCCTGCGCCAGCTGCAGGACGCCATGGCCAAGCATGCGGACCAGTACAAGGCCATGGCGACGGCGGAGGTCGGCCTGCCGACCAAGATGTCCGGCTCCACCTACGACATGCCGGTCGAGGGCCTCGGGTGGGTGGCCGACATGCTGGAGAAGTACGAGTTCACCCAGGACTTCGGGCACGGCAACATCGAGGGCTTCGGGGCCCACCGGTGGGTCGAGCGGGAGGCCTACGGGGTGGTCGGCGCGATCACGCCGTGGAACCAGCCGACCCAGGTGAACCTGGCGAAGGTGGGCCCGGCGCTGGCCGCCGGGAACACGGTGGTGCTGAAGGCCGCCCCGACGACCCCGTGGTGCGCCAGCGCCATGGGCAAGCTCGTCGCGGAGCACACGGACATCCCGCCCGGTGTCTTCAACGTCATCACCAGCTCGGCCAACGACCGCGGCGAGGAGCTGATCACCGACCCGCGGGTCGACCTGATCAGCTTCACCGGCTCGACCGCGGTGGGCCGGCGGATCATGAAGCTGGGCTCCGAGACCATCAAGAAGTGCTTCCTGGAGCTGGGTGGCAAATCCGCGAACATCGTCTTCGAGGACGCCGACTTCCGCACGGCGATCGGCATGTCCACCTTCATGGTGTGCATCCACGCCGGGCAGGGCTGCGCGACGCTGACCCGCCTGCTGCTGCCGCGGTCGCGCTTCGAGGAGGGGGTGGAGCTCGCCGCGCAGATGCTGTCGATGATGCCGTACGGCGACCCGCTCGACCCGAACAACCTGATGGGCCCGCTGAACAGCGAGCGCCACCGCGACCGGGTCGAGGGCATCGTCGAGCGGGCCAAGGCGGCCGGCGGGACGCCGGTCATCGGCGGCGGCCGGCCGGCGCATCTCGAGCGCGGCTACTACTTCGAGCCGACGCTGTTCGCGGACATGCCCGAGGACTCGGACATCGTCCGCAACGAGATCTTCGGGCCCGTGCTGGTCGCGCTGCCCTTCGATGACGAGGCGGACGCGATCCGCATCGCCAACGACAGCATCTTCGGCCTGTCGGGCGCGGTGTTCTCCGGTGACCACGAGCGGTCCAAGGCAGTGGCCCGCAAGATCCGCGCGGGCACGATGATCGTGGACGGCGGCATCTACTACGGGCCGGACGTCCCCTTCGGCGGGTACAAGCAGAGCGGAATCGGCCGCGAGAACGGCAAGATCGGGTTTGAGGAGTACCTCCAGGTCAAGGCCCTCTGCGAGCCGGTGTGACCGCCGGCGTCTTACGCTCCCGGCCCTCGGGCGCCTCCGTGCCGGGCGCGATCCACACACTGGCGGCGGCGAGCGCCCCGCCCACGTCCGCCGTACCCGCACCCGCACCCGCCGAGAGGAAGCCCGCGTGAGCACCGCCGCCACCGACATCTACTACGACCCGTACGACTTCACCATCGACCAGGACCCGTATCCGGTCTGGACCCGCATGCGCGAGGAGATGCCGCTCTACTACAACGAGCGCTACGACTTCTACGCGCTGTCGCGATACGCGGACGTGGAGGAGGCGTCGGTCGACTGGCAGACGTACACGTCCTCCAAGGGCATCCTGATGGAGATGGTGAAGGCCGGAATCCCGACCCCGCCCGGCCTGTTCATCGCCGAGGACCCGCCCCAGCACGACATGCACCGGCTGATCCTCAGCCGGGCGGTCACCCCCCGGCGGGTGCGGGTGCTCGAGGCCCGGATCCGGGAGCTGTGCGCGGAGTACCTGGACCCGCTCGTCGGCAGCGGCCGGTTCGACCTGATGCAGGACTTCGCCAGTCACCTGCCGATGCGGGTCATCGGCGCCCTGGTCGGCATCCCCGACGAGTACCTGCTGAACCTCCGTGACCACGTCGAGGAGTCGGCCCGGCTCACGGAGGAGAAGCCGCAGGACGAGCAGCGGCTGCCCAGCATCGGGGAGCCGTACGCGCCGTTCCTGAAGTACCGGAAGGCGAATCCCGCCGACGACTTCCTCACCACCCTGATCCAGGCCCGGTTCACCGACGTGTTCACCAAGGAGGAACGCGGCCTCACCGACGCGGAGATCCTGAACTACGTCGGGATGCTCTACGCGGCCGGTGTCGAGACCACGGCCCGGCTGATCGGGTGGCTCGGCAAGGTGCTGTCCGACAATCCGGCCCAGCGGGCCGAGGTCGTCGCCGACCGGTCCCTCGTCGCGAACACGGTGGAGGAGACACTGCGCTTCGAGGTGCCGTCGCCGATCCAGGTCCGGGTGACGGTGAAGCCGGTCGAGCTGCACGGGCAGACCGTGGAGGAGGGGAAGATCGTCACGCTGCTCACCGGCGCGGCGAACCGTGACCCGCGCGTCTTCTCGGACCCGGACACGTTCGACATCCACCGCAAGATCGACGCGCACCTCACCTTCGGCAAGGGCGTCCACTACTGCTTCGGGGCGGCACTGGCGCGCATCGAGGGCCGGATCGCCCTGGAGGAGTTCCTCGCGCGCTTCTCCGACTGGCACGTGGACATGTCGGAGGCGGAGCTCATCCACACCGCCACCATCCGGGGATTCCACAAGCTGCCCCTCGAGATCTGACCCGCGGCGGAAAGCACTCACGGGGACCGGGAGAAGAAAACCGGAACGGTTCGTCCGGGGTCGGCGGCCGGCCGCTCGTGCTCAGGGACGCGCGCCCGCTGCCGGCCGCCAGCGCTGGTACTGCAACGGCGGCGGAACTGGTGCAGCCAGGCACAAGGTGCGCTCGACGGGCCAGCGCTGGCGGCCCGGGCCGGAGCCGTGGGGCTTCCCACGGCGGGCAATGATCGGGGGGATCGCCTCGACCAGCCCGATGAGCCGGGTGACGTCGTGCCGGTTCCCGCCGGTCACGAGTGTGGCGAGCGGAACCCCGGTGGCGTCGGTGATCAGGTGGTGCTTCGAGCCGGGGTGGGCTCGGTTGACCGGGCGCGGACCCGTCTCGGAGCCCCTTTCAGTGCGTGGATGTGCGAGGAATCGACCAGGGCCTGGTGCAGGTCGAGCAGCCCTGCCGCGTTGCACTCGGCGAGCAGCTGTTCGTGGAGCCGCTGCCAGACCCCGGCTTCGGCCCAGTCCCGCAGTCGGCGCCAGCACGTCACTCCCGACACCCCGAACAGTGTGGTCGGTAGCTCCCGCCAGGGCACGTCGTTCCGCAGCACCCACAGGATTCCTTCCAGCGCCGCCCGGTCGTCGACCGGCAACCGGCCCGGGTAGCGGAACCGCCGCTGCCGGACCGGGATCAGCGGCGCCAGCCGCTTCCACAGCTCCTCGCTCACCGTCGCCTCGTCACGCATGAACCGATGTCTACCGGTCAGGCAGGCACGACACGCCGCGTTTGATCAGTCTTTGTGAAACGAGCTGTAAGAGCGGTAACTGGGAACATTCGACCGGCTCACGTCGTCTCATCACGGATCGCTCACCTGGCGGAGGAGAGGACGACGTGGCCGACTGGTCCCTGGCCGTTGATTTCGGTACCACCTACACGGCGGCCGCCACCGCGGCCGCCACCGCGGCCGCCGGTGCCGCACCGGAAGTACTGGAGATCGATGGCAGCAGGTCCCTGCCCTCGGTGGTCTGTCTGGACGACGACGGACAGGTCCTCACCGGACGAGCGGCGGCCAGCCAGGCGGCGGTGTTCCCGGAACGGTCGGAGCGGCTGCCGAAGCGGGCGCTCGTCACGGCGGACACGGTGCGTCTGGGCGGTCGGAACATCCCGACCGTCGACCTGGTCGCCGCCGTGCTGGCCCGGGTCGCGCGGGAGGCCGCCCGGCGGTTCAACGGGCGGCCGGCAGGCGCGGTCGTCCTGACTCACCCGGCCGCCTGGGGGTCGCGGGAGATCGAACGCCTCGGTCTGGCGGCGACACGCGCCGGGTTTCCAACCCCGCGTTTCCTTCCCGAGCCCGTCGCGGCCGCGGTCTTCTACACAGCGGCCGCGGCGGACGGAGTGCCGCTCGGACGGCACGCCGCCGTCTACGACCTGGGCGGTGGCACGTTCGACACGGCGGTGCTGCGGCGCACGGCCGACGGCTACGAGGTGTGCGGCACCGGGGGGGACCCGCACTTCGGCGGCGAGGACGTCGACGCGATGCTGCTGGATCTCGTGGCCGGGCATCTCGGGGGCGAAGCCCGGCGTACCTGGGACGAGCTGTGGGCCGGCGACGGCCGACGAGCCCGCCGCACCCAGACGAAGATCCGCGACGAGATCGTGAAGGCCAAGCACGAACTGTCCGACCGGCCCACGCACACCCTTTACCTGGACGACTATCTGGACGGCGTCGACGAGGGGATCCGGCTCACCCGCGCCGAGTTCGAGGACGCCATCGCCCCCGCGCTCGACGGCACCGCCGTCGAGTTACGCCGCGCCGTGCACACCGCAGGCCTCGAGCCCGGCACTCTCGCCGCGGTCTACCTGACTGGTGGATCCACCCGCGTACCCCGGGTCGCGGCGGCCGTCACCACCGCCGTCGGGATGCTGCCCACCACGAGCGGCGACCCCAAACTCGTCGTCGCGCTGGGCGCGCTCACCACACCGCCGGCGATCTCGCCGGCACCGGAACCGCCAGCGAGCGGACCGACCTCGGCTGGACGCCGCGAGGCGCCGGGCGGCGACGGGTCCCGCGGCGATGGCTCCCGCGGCCGGGCCGCCACCGCCACGGCGACGCCAGGGCGAGGTCGTACGGCTTCCGCCCGCTCCAGCCCCGGCTCCACCTCGAACGCGCGCATCACCGAGGGAACCGCGTGGGCCGTCCGGGTGGCCGTCACCCTGACGGGACACGAGGACACCGTCAACGACGTCTCGTTCTCCCCGGACGGACGCCTTCTCGCGACCGCGAGCGACGACGAGACCGTGCGGATCTGGGATGTCCCGACCGGCTCGGCGCGGACGACGATCGTCGGGCACAAGGACTGCGTCCGCGGTGTGCGGTTCTCACCCACCGGAACGCTGCTGGCCTCGGTCAGCGACAAGAAGAAGGTCCGGGTGTGGGACCCCCGCACCGGGGCGCAGCACTTCGTCCTGGCCGGGCACGCCGGAGGGGTCAACGGGGTCGCCTTCGCGCCGGACGGACGGCTGCTCGCCACCGGAAGCGATGACGACACCATCCGGCTGTGGGACATGGCGACGGGAAGCTACGTCGCGACGCTCGCCGGGCACCCGACGGACGTCCAGAAGATCATCTTTTCCCCCGACGGCACGCTGCTGGCCAGCACGAGCTACCACGAGGCACGGCTGTGGAACCTGCGGACAGGCCGGACGATCACGGTGTTGCGTGGGCACACCCACTGGGTCTACGGCGCGGCGTTCGCACCGGACGGAAGGCTGCTGGCGACCGCGAGCGATGACGAGACGGCCCGGATCTGGGACGTCGGCAGCGGACGGCAGGTGACCGCGCTACGGCACGCGGACGGCGTCTACGACGCCGCGTTCTCCCCGGACGGCAGCCTGCTGGCGACGGCCGCCGCCGATGAGAATGCCCATCTGTGGAGAACGTCGGGCTGGGCCCGGGTCGCGAAGCTCTCCGATCACGACGACGAGGTCACCGCCGTGGCCTTCTCGCCTGACGGCAGGCTGATCGCCACGGGCAGCGACGACGAGACCGCCCGGATCTGGCAGGTGACCTGACCCGGTCCGTCCTCATCGCCGGCGCCGGCGCGTCCTCGACACTCATGATGGAGACGCCCCCTGCCATCGGGATGTGACGTCGGAGGTTTCGTGCCCACCTCGCCACCCGCGTACCGCCGGCTCTGTCTGATGGTGGACGTCGAGTCCTACAGTCGACGGGCCGGCCGGCACCAGCTCGCCATCCAGTCCAGACTGGCCGGCGCGCTCGACGCGGCGCTGCGACGCGTCGGGGTCGCCTGGAAGTCCTGCGACGTGCAGGAGCAGGGTGACGGCTTCCTGCTCCTGCTGCCCGTCGGGGTCGACGAAGGGCGGGCGGTGCCGGGGCTCGTCCACGGCCTCGCGCTGGAACTGGCACGGGTCAACCGGCTGGAGCCGGGCGACGACGCGCGGATCCGGTTGCGGGCCGCGCTGACGCAGGGGGCCGTCCGGCGGGCCGCGGCCGGCTACGTGGCGAAGGCGGTCGTCGCCGCGTCGCGCATCGTCGGGTCGCCCGCGCTGCGGGGGGCGCTGGCCGCGTACCCGGACCGGGATCTCGCGGTGGCCCTGACCGACGACCTGTACGAGGACGTGATCGTCGACGGATCGCCCGCGATGGCCGGCGTGGCGGTCCGGGAGGCGGATGTCCGTCTTCCCGGCAAGGACTTCTCCGCGCACGTGTGGGTGCTGGTGCCCGATCCGTCGGTCGGGCCCGTGGGCCAGCCCGGTCGGCCGTGGCCGGCGACGGCCGGTCGGCTGCTGGTGGGCGGCGAGGGCGTCGCGGCTGCGGGTCTGACGATGACCCGGCTGTGGGCCGGGGGTCTCGTGGCCGGGGACGCTTCTGATCACCACGGAGCCGCCGAACAGGATCCGGGTCTGAGCGCGTACCTTCCCGCGGGCGGGTCGGACAGCGGAGACGGGCCGATCGACGATCTCGCCGGCCGGCCCGATCACGGCAGTGATCCGACCACCTCGACCGAGCTGCCCGACTGGGACGACTCCGATCCGGCGGGACTCGCACCGGAGCCCTGGGGCTGGGAGGACCACGACGGGCTCGACATTGGGCTCCACGACGCGGACGTCCTCGACGCGGGGTTCCACGACACCAGCCTCTGACAACTTCGACGGCCCACGGCCCACGGCCCACTCACGCGACACCCGGGACGCGGATCAGGTCAACCCTCCCCGGCAATGCCGGGGAGCAGCCGTTCACAGATCCTCCTTCGTCACCAGTGGCTGCCCGGGTCCGCGTCGTCGGGGTCGCCGTAGCCGCCGAACTGGAGGTCCTCCAGCTCGTGCGGGTTGGTTCCGTGCAGGTAGTCGTCGTGGGTCTCGTACACGTAACCGAGTGCGTCCTGGTCGGGGTTGGTGACGGTCGCGCCATCCGGAAACTCGACGTCGAGGTCATCATCGGGGTCGGGCATGTCAACTCCTTCGGGTGCTGCGGTTGATGTGGCCCGGATTTCCGCTCAGCCGCAGTGGTTGCGGCTATCCGGATTTCTTTCCGCCCTTGCCGTCCACCGTTCTGATGGCGTGCAGATAGCCGTCGTCCGCGCAGATGTAGACGTGGCCGTGGCCGTGGCCGTGGACCGGTGATGCGAAAATGCCGCCCAGTCCGGAGCGCTTCCACATGCTGCGTCCGAGGTCCAGGGACAGCGCCTCGAGTCGGGGGTCCTCGTTGTGGTCGTCACTGGCGACGATCACGCAGTCGGCGGTGATGCAGGGTCGAGTTCTATTCTGCCCACCGATGTTGCGAGAAGCGATGATCGTTCCGTCGGCGGCTCGTATCCGATGCAGATGCTTCATGTCAGACGCGTACAGGTACCCGTCAGGACTGACGCCGATCTCGCCGACCGCTCTCTTCCCCTTGAGCTGCGTCGACCAGACCGGCTGGCCGGTATCGGGGGTCAGCGCGACCACACTCCCACCCGCACAGGCGAAGAGAAGATTACCGTCGGTAGCCACCTCCGACCAGAAGCCGCCCTTGGTCGGGGTGTGCCAGAGGAGCCGACCGGATTCGGGATCGAAAGCGTAGACGCCATCCGCCTCGTCCATGGTGCAGAGGATGTTCCCGGTACGCAGGAGGCTTGACGCATTTTTCGCATGGGCACTCACCGCCCAGACCAGCTGCCCGCCGGCCAGGTCGAAGGCCAGGATGTTCCGCCGTGTGGCGACGAACACCCGAGATTCGTCGACGGCCACCCCATTGACCTCGCCCTTACCCAGTGCCGTGGCCCACACCTGTTCACCGGTTTCTCTGTGCAGGGCGAAGACGTCGCGACCGGCCCACACAATGCGGTCACCGGCGAGGATCCCCTGCCTGGATTCCGCGTTTCCCGGGCGGGACCAGACAAGTCCTCCCGAGCGGGCATCGAACGCGAAGACCTTGCTTGCGGTGCCGACATACACGAGGTTCCCGCCGACGGTGGGCTTCGGATAGTCGTCGAGGTCTTCGATCTTCACCTTCCACGGGCGCGGAACCACCACGGCCGGCACGGTCCCAGCCGACGCGCGCGCGGCGGAACGGCGATGCGAAGCAGGGGCAACAGGGATGAGCGCGCCGAGGACGACGACGGATTTCGGGTCTCCGGTGGTGGTGGGGAGCTGGCCGAGTGCGCTGGTCAGAAGGTCGGCGACGGCCGGGGTGCGGCTGGCGCCGCCGGTGAGGTATGCGGCGGCGATCATGTCCGGCGCGAGCCCCGCCGCCGCGACTGTTCGCAGCAGCTCGTCGGCGGTAGCGGTGAGCGGGCCGGTGATGGCCGCGTCGAGCTCGGCGCGGGTGATCCGGATGCCGTCGTCGACGCCGTCGAGGTATTCATCCAGGTAGAGGGTGTCGGTGGGTTGCTCGGACAGCGCGTGCTTCGCCTCAACGACGGCCTGGCGGATCTTCGCCTGGGCTCGTAGCGTCTGGCGGTCGGAGCCGGCCCACAGCTCGTCCCACCGGTCGCGGGCGGTGGGTGGGAGGTGGGTGGCGACGAGGTCGAGCAGCAGGAGGTCGATGTCCTCCCCGCCGAAGTGCGGGGCGCCGCCAGGGGTTCCGCACACGTCGTAGCCCTCGGCGGTGCGGAGGAGGACGGCAGTGTCGAAGGTGCCGCCGCCGAGGTCGTACACCGCCGCATAACCGTCGAGCGGTACTGCGGCGTCGGCGTCCGTCGGGCCGGCGGTGTAGTAGATCGCGGCGGCGACGGGCTCGGGCAGGAAACGGGGGACAGGGAGCTTCGCCACGCGGGCGGCCGCGGTGAGCCTTTCCAGATCGCGGGCGCCCCAGGCAGCCGGATGGGTGAGCAGCAGGGCGGATGGCGCGTCGCCGCCCTGCTGGCGGATCGCCTCGTTGGCGACCCGGGCCAGGACGGCGGCGACCAGGTCGACGGTCGGGATGTCCTGACCGCCGAGCCGGACGGTGTCCGTCGCGACCAGGGCCCGCTTCGGGAGGCGTTCGGCGCGCTCCGGGAAGACGGCCGCCAGGCTGGCTGCTTTCCGTCCGGTCACGAACTGGCCGTCGTCGTTCAGGCAGACGATGGACGGCAGGTACCGGCTGTTGTCGATCTCCAGCAGCTGTGCGGCGCCACCGCCGGTGGAGGTCGCCGCGGTGGTGAAACTGGTACCGAAGTCGATGGCGAGCGACCAGTTGGCCACAGTGTCCGTCTTCCTTACAGGTCTCGTATCCAGGCCAGCAGTCACACCGGCGGGAACAGGTCGTCGAGCCCGCCGTACGACCCGTCGTCGTCGAACGGATCCGGCTCGTTGTCAGTCGGGTCCTGGGCGGCGAAGGGATCCTGAAGAATCTCGGGGAGCCCTGCGGAAAACGGCTCCTCCAAGGCGGCGTCGGAGGGCAGCGGTTCGAGGCCGTCCGGCTCCGGGCTGGTGTATGCGGCGGCGAGCAGGTGTTCCCAGGTGCTGTCAGGTAGCGGGTCGAGCTGTGCGCTGGCGAGGACGGCGTCCAGGGCGCGGTCCAGGTCCGGGGTGAGGACGTCGTCCGACCCGAGCTCGGGGTATTCGGGCAGGTCGAGCCAGCCCGCCGCGCCGATGCCGTCGGCTGGGTCACCGGGCGGCGGGGACCAGTCGGCGGTCGTGTCGTCGTCGCCCGGCTCGTCGGGGAACAGCCTGCCGATCACCGGTCAGCCCGCGGGGGCCGCGGCCCGCACCGCCTGACCGCGCGGGCGAGCAGCACGGCGAGCAGTACGGACCGCGTTCGCGTGGACGGTCCGGCGGACTGTCCCGCAGCTCGGCGGTGGCGCGTTCACTGGTGGACGGCGAGCTGGGCGGCCAGGCTGTCCGCCTGGCCGTTCAGCGCGGTGAGGGTGTCGATCTCCTGCTGCACGACGGCGCGTTTGCGGGTGAGTTCCTCCTCGGCGGCCTTCAGGTTCTGCCGGTGTTCGGCCAGCTGCTGTTCGAGGCGCCGGCGGGTCTGTTCCAGCTCGGCGGCGACCCGGCGCTGGACGTCACTGATCGCGCGGTCGAGCGCGTCCTGCAGCGCGGAGGGCACCTCGGTCTGGATCGCCGCGATGACGTCGTTGACGTAGCGGCGGGCGTCACCCCTGGCGCGGGCGACCTCCTCCCGGTTCTTGCGCTGGCGGGTGATCAGCGCCCAGATACCGAGTCCGGCGGCGACGGGGGCGGCGATGCCACCGATCACGAAGGCGGTGGCCTTGGCGAACAGGGCACCGATGCCGACCGAGGTCACGGCCCGCTCGACCTGGTCGGCCACGCTCGGACCGCCGGCGGTACCGGCCGCGCCGGCAGCCCCGGAGGGCAGGGTGCGCAGCCCGTCGGGCATGGCCAGTTCGACGCCGACACCGGCGAACCCGTCGGCGTCGAACGTCCGGCCGAGCTCGCGGACGATCTGGGTGATCCGCTGGCGCAGCATGGTTTCCAGGTCCATCCAGATGCCCTGCACGCCGGCTTCCAGGTCGCCGGGGAGCTCGCGCAGGACGTCCGGGCCGCCTTCGGCGATCTTCCGGTCGGCCAGGGACCGGAGCTTGTTGACCCGGCGCTGGTATTCGCGGCGGATCTCCCGGTCGAGGGCCTTGACGTCGCCGGTGAGCTTGCCACGCCAGCCTGCGCCCTGGTCGGCGAGGGCCTTGAGCTGCTGCTGGCGGCGGGTGACCTCGGCGACCAGAGTGGGGTCGCGGTTCAGTGAGCGCAGGTCCTGCGCCCGTTCGGCGGCGAGCTGCGCCAGCGGCGGCCGGGTGACGGTGAGCACGTTGGCCAGCCGCAGCGCACCGGCCCGGGCCGCGACCTGGCTGACCAGGGCGGCCTCCAGGGCGGGGAAACCGCTGGAGGCCAGCAGCGTGTCGGCGAGCTGCCCGTCACCGGCGGCACGCTCGGCCGCGGCGTCCAGCTTCTCCCGGCTGGACACCGCGAACCACGGCGCGCCGGTGTAGCGGGGGGCATGGGTCGCGATCAGTGCGCGGTTGCGGTCCAGGACCTGCCGCCATCCCGGATACTTGTCGGTCTGGGTGAGCACGAACAACACCGTCGCGATCCGCTCGGTGGCCTGTTCGAGGAACCGGCATTCGGACGCGGTCAGCTCGCTGGACCCGTTGACCACGAACACCAGCGCGTCCGCCCTCGCCAGCGTCGCCAGGGTGATCTCGGCGTGGCCGGACACCAGCCCGCCCACCCCCGGCGTGTCGACGACCGCCATGCCTTTGGCCAGCAGCGGGTCGGGCAGCCCGACCTCGACTCCGGTGACGCCGCGGCGGCGGGCCTGGCCGGTCAGCGGGTCCAGCGCCGCGTACTCGCCGACGTCGCTCAGCGGGATCTCCCGGCCGGTCGGGCTCTCGGCGTCGCTGACCCACGCCGTCGGCTCCTCGGCGTGGCGCAGCACCAGGTGCACGCTGGTGGCCACGTCCTCGTCGACGGGCAGCAGGCCGCGCCGGCCCACCAGCGCGTTGATCAGGGAGCTCTTGCCGCGCTTCTTCTCTCCCACGACGACCACCGTCGCCGCGCCCGACCGGGTGCGGCCCAGCTCGGCGCGGATCGCCTCCGCGGCCTGAGGACGTCCCAGGCCGGCGACGGCGTCGGCGGCCTCCCCGGCCCAGGCCACCACCTCACCCGCGAGAGGGTGCGCCGCCGGATCCGGCTTCGGGCCGGCCGGGCCGCCCGGGGCCGCCGATCCACCCGGGGCCGAAGCCTCGCCCGGTGCTGTCGCTGTCGCCATCAGACCGTCTCCTCCATCCGGTAGACGACCACCTCGGGCCGGCGCAGCAGCCGGCCTCGGTCGGTGAAGCCGCAGAACTCCGTGCTCGCCACTGTCAGGTGCCGCGCCGCGTCCGTGGTGATCTCCCGGCCGACCGCGTCGTGGACCTCCGGGTCGAACCGTTGCCCGTCGACGACGACCGCGTCCACGCCGACCACGGCCAGTCCCCGGCACAGCCGCCGCCACAGCGCCGGATTCGCGTCCCGGAGCCGGTCCGACAGCTCGATGCAGGCACCCACCAGCGCCTCACGGTCCGTGGAAGCGGAAGCCGACGACGACTCGACCGGCCCGGGCGGCTCAACCGGCCCGGCCGGCTGAGGCGGCTCGACCGGCCCGCGTGGCTCCGCGGCGGCTTCCAGCCCGTCGCGCCGTCGGGTGCCGGCCCACCTGGCTCCGGCGGCGCCGACGGCGAGGCCCACCGCGGCGCCTCCCAGGGCGGCGATCACCATGTCCACCTCGCCATGCGCCGATCCCTCCTCGTGGCCGTGGCCGTGTGCGGAGATGGGACGACGCCTGACGCGCGAATGTTCCGGCACCGGACCGGAAAATCCGCCGGGATCCCCGCGGGCCCGGTCAGGCCGCAGCGGCCGCCTGGGTGTAGATCGCCTGGCACAGGTCGATCGCGGCGCGGATCACCCGGCGTTCCAGGGCCCGGGTCGGGGATGACTCGCGGGTGCGCCAGCGGCCGAGCGCGGCCTCGGCGGCACCCGCCACCTCGGCGCCGCTCGCCGCGGGCGCACAGCCGACCATGGTCGCGGAGTCACCGCCGGTGGCGAGAGCGAGCAGTTCGTCGGCGGCCGTCTCGTCCGCCGCCAGCCGGCCGCCGGCCGGGGTGCCCGCCGCGCCGACCAGCGCGGCCAGGGCCGCGGCGGCCTCGATCTGCAGCAGCAGCGGATGCCGCCGCAGCTGGGCGATCTCCTCCCGGATCCGGTCGAGCACCTGCCGCTCGTCCGCGGACGGCGCGGCGCCCCGGCTCATCGCCGCCTCCAGCCGGCCCACCGCGGCCTGGGCCCGCAGGCGGTCCGCGCCGGCGACGAAATGCCGGTCGACGTAGTCGAGCACCGGTCTGATCCCGGACAGCTCCTCCATCGTGTCGAGCAGCGCCCGGGTGCTACGCGCCCCGCCGTCGATCGCAGTCAGCAGATGTGTCAGCCCGTAGACGCCGAGCATGTCCAGAAGCCGCTGCCGTTCCGCCGCGTCGAGCGGGCCGTCGTCCCAGGTCAGGAAGGACTCCGCCTTGTAGAGGGCGCGGCGGACCGCGGGCCGGTCGGAGTCGGCGAGGCGCAGCAGCCGCCGGGTGTCGGCCTCGGTGAACTCGTCCCCGAACGCCGTCTCGGCGAGCAGGCCGACCACCGGGATCACGTCGGCGAGCAGGCCGCGCAGCTGCCCGGCGCTGCGGGCGGCGACCTTGCGGGCCCCCGGCCAGACGTCGTCGGGTCGTTCACCGAGCAGGTCGATTCGGCTGAGCACACCGAGCACCGTCGCCGCGCTCAGCCGGGCGGCGCCCGCGTTGGCCCGCAGCTCGGTGAGCACCTGACGGTCCTGCAGGCCCGGGTGCGGCATGAGGTAGAGCAGCGCGTCCGCGTCGGCGAGCGCGGCCAGCGAGGCCTCGTCCAGGCCGGTCAGCGCACCGAGACCAGGGGTGTCGACGATGATGTGCCGCTCCGCCAGCCGCCGGTTGGGCACCTCGACCGTCACCGAGGCGATCCGCCGGGCCAGCTCGGCCGCGACCTCCTGATCACCCTCACGGTTCGGGGACGCCGTCGCCCGGTCCTCCGGACGGCGCAGGTCCGCGGGGATGCGGCCCCCGGGGCCGGCCGGGAGGTAGTAGGGTGCGCCGTCGCGCGGCCGGACCAGGATCCGGCTCTGATAATGATCACGGAACCAGGCGACGACCATGGTCGTCTCGGTGCCGTTCGTCGCCGCCAGCCGCTGCCCCAGCAGCGCGTTGACCAGCGTCGACTTCCCGGCGTTCAGCTTCCCGCCGACCGCGATCCGCGGTGTGCGCTCCGCCAGCCGGTCCCGGATCGCGATGAGCCCGTCCCGCGCGGGCCCCGGCCCGAACACTCCCTCCACGTCGACGCACATCGCCCGTACCCGGTCACACAAGGGGCCCGCGGACATCGCCGTTCCTTTCTGCTCGGCGCTTTTCAGCGTCTCCTGGGCTTCTCGGCGACTCGTCGTCTCGCCGGAATCCTCATCAGTTACCAGTGCCGGTGCCGGTGGCACCGGGCAGGCCGAGCAGCTCGGCCAGGGCCCGCCGTCCCCGGGAGATCTGCGACTTCACCGTCTGGACCGGGATGTCCCGGATCTCAGCGATCTCCTGGTAGGACAGGCCGCAGTACTCCCGCAGCACGATCGCGGCGCGGAACTGCGGCGGCAGCCGCGCGACCGCCCGGTCGAGATCCAACCGGTCGGCGAGCTGGTCGGACAGTGACGGGCCGGGATCCGCGGGCTCCGGCAGTGTCGCGGCCGGGTCGGGACGCCGTGACCGCCGGCGCACCTCGTCGATGGCCGCGTTCGTCGCCACCCGGTACAGCCAGGTCGACACCCGTGACCGGCCCTCGAACTCCCCGATCCGCCGCCACAGGATGATCAGCGTGTCCTGCAGCGCGTCCAACGCGTCCTGGTCATCGCAGGTGATCCGCCGACAGATCCCGTACAGGCCGGCCTGATGCCGCCGGACAAGGGTCTCGAACGCCCGGCGGTCTCCTCCGGCCGCCCGGGCGGCGAGCTCCGCGTCGTCATCATGCATGGGCTCCGCCGCATCCACGAACCCTGCCGCATGCGACTGGACCGCCGGCCATCATGCCCCCCACCAGACAACCCGACTTACCGCGCGGATCACACCGTAAGCCCTGGCCGGAACATCCCGGACCATGGCCGACGGCACCCATCGAGAATTTGTCCGGAACACCAGGAACATCAGCCGCGGCCGGACCGTCCAACAGCGGACCCACCAGCAACGACCACCGAGCGGGGCCCCACGACGCTCGACGACGACCGATCCTGGGAGGCGCGTTCATGCCCGGCTGGTCCCTGGCCATCGACTTCGGCACCACCTTCACCGCCGCCGCCGCCACCGCGACCGACTCCGCCGCGCCCGAGCCGGTGGAAATCGACGGCAGCCGGTCCCTGCCCTCGGTGGTCTGCCTCGACGACGACGGCCAGATCCTCACCGGCCGAGCGGCGGCCAGCCAGGCCAACGTGTTCCCGGAACGCGCCGAACGGCTGCCGAAGCGCGCGCTGGCCGCGGGGGACACGGTGCGGCTTGGTGGGCGCGACACCTCGACCGTGGAGCTGGTCGCAGCCGTGCTGGCCCGGATCGCGCGGGAGGCGACCCGGTGGTTCGACGGCCAGGCACCGGCCACGGTCGTGCTCACGCACCCGGCCGGCTGGGGCCAACGGGAGATCGCCCGGCTGGGCCAGGCGGCCGCGCACGCCGGGCTGCCCGCGCCCCGGTTCCTCCCCGAACCCGTCGCGGCCGCCGTCCACTACACCGCCGCGGCGGGCGGGGCCGGCGTGCCGCTCGACGGCCACGTGGCCGTTTACGACCTGGGCGGCGGCACCTTCGACACCGCGGTGCTGCGCCGCACCGCCGACGGCTACGACGTGTGCGGCACCGGCGGCGACCCGAACTTCGGCGGCGAGGACATCGACACCCTGCTCCTCGACCTGGTCGCCGAGCAGCTACCGGCGGATGCCCGGGACACGTGGGACGAGCTGTGGGCCGGAGAGGGCCGGCGGGCCCGTCGCGCCCAGGCGAAGATCCGCGAGGAGATCGTCCGGGCCAAGCACGAGCTGTCCGAGCGGCCCACCCACACCGTTTACGTCGACGAGTACGTCGACGGGGTCGACGACGGCATCCGCGTCACCCGCGCCGAGCTTGACGAAGCCATCGCCCGCCCGCTGGCGGACACCACCGTCGAACTGCTGCGCACCATCCACACCGCCGGCCTCGACCCGGCCGCCCTCAGCTCCGTGTACCTGACTGGTGGAGCCACCCGCACGCCCCGCGTCAGCACCGCCGTCACCACCACCCTCGGTCGGCTCCCCACCACCAGTGGCGACCCGAAGCTCGTCGTCGCGCTCGGCGCGCTGACCACCCCGCCCGCGGCCGCACGGAGCCGGGCCCGCACCGCCGACAGCGACGCCGACGACGCTGACAACGGCGGCGGCGGCGAGCGCCGCCGCCGCGACGGCAGGACCCGCCAGGCCACGGCCGACCCGGCGCCGTGGACGGCGAAGCTCGGCATCCGCCCGAAGAATCAGCTCGCCTTGGGATTGACCATCCACCCAGCGATCGTCGACGCAGATCGTGTGTACGCCCAGGAGGAGAACGGCATCGCCGCCTTCGACGCGCGCTCCGGGCAGCCCGCCTGGCGGACGCGGCTGAGCGGGGAATCGAAAAACCTGCTGTGCGTAACCAGCGACCTGGTAGTGGCGGTGTTCCGCGAAGGGAACATCTCCCCGGACACCGTCCAGGCCATGGACAAGGACTCGGGCGCCGAGATCTGGCGCACGTCGACGCTGGCGGAGGACGACCTCGCGATGGGGCTGGCGGCCGACGAGGCTCGCGTCTTCGTCGGCGGCGGCGACGAGCTGCAGGCTTTCAGCCTGGACAGCGGAGACATGCTGTGGTCTGTTCCCGGTTACTATCCTCGGCTGCTGCACGTCGGCGATCTCCTTTACGCCACCCGCGATAAGCCGGGGAACGTCTTCGCCCTGTCGCCTGACACCGGGCGCGTACTCTGGTCGGTCCCCACAAAGGACCAGTTCGGGTGGGCCCAGCCGGCCACCGACGGCGATCTTCTCTTCATCGCCGCGGGTAAAAGCGTCCTGGCACTGGACCTGGCCTCCGGGGAGACCGCCTGGAAGGCGAAATTCGACAAAAGGCAGATCGGAAAAATAGGCGTCGACAACGACGGCCACATCTACACGTCCGAGTCCGGCGGCAGGATACACCGGCTACGAGCGGACAAAGGCCGGCTAGACCGCGTCTTCTCTTGGTCACCTGTGCGATCCCCCGCCCGGAATCAGCATTCCGGCCGGAACGTCAGCGCGCCATGCGCCGAGAACGGCTATCTCTACGCGGCCAGCGACGACGGCCTGCTCGCCTTCTCGCTGACCTCCGCAGGTACCCGACCCGTGTGGCAGCGGAACGACCTCGACGTGCTCGAGTCCACGGTCACCGTGGCCCACGGCCTGGTCTACGTCATCACCTCCGACGGTGCCCTGCACGCCGTCGACGCCGCCACCGGTCAGGGCAGGCGGTAGAACCGGCCCGCCCATCCGCACGACTCGACACGCTGTCACATCATGTAGGGGGAAATGTGGCCGACTGGTCACTGGCCATTGACTTCGGGACCAGTTTCACCACCGCCGCCATGTCGGCCGGCGGCGGCGCGCCGGAGCTGCTGGAGATCGACAACAGCCGGTATCTGCCGTCGGTGGTGTGCCTGGACGACGACGGGCAGATCCTGACCGGCCGAGCGGCGGTCAGCCAGGCCGCCGTGTTCCCGGAACGGGCCGAGCGGCTGCCGAAGCGGGCGCTGGTCGCGACGAGCACCGTCCGGTTGGGTGGGCGGGACGTCCCGACGGTGGACCTGGTCGCCGCCGTGCTCCGCCGGATCGCGGCGGAGGCCCTGCGCCGCCAGGCCGGGGACCCGCCGGGCACGGTCACGCTCACCCATCCGGCGGGTTGGGGCCCCCGGGAGCTGGATCTGCTCGGCCGGGCCGCCGGCCGCGCCGGGCTGCCCGCTCCCCGGTTCGTGCCCGAACCCGTCGCCGCGGCCATCCACTACACGGCGGCGGCCACCGCCGGGACCGCCGGGACCGCAACCGGCCTCGCCGACGCCGTCGCCGTCTACGACCTCGGCGGGGGCACGTTCGACACGGCCGTGCTGCGCCGGGTCGCCGACGGCTACGAGGTGTGCGGGGCGCCCGGCGGTGATCCGCACTTCGGCGGCGAGGACCTCGACGCGCTGCTGCAGGACCTGATCGCCGGCCATCTCCCACCGCAGGCCCGGGACGCCTGGAACATCCTGTGGGCGGGCGACAGCCGGCGGCACCGGCGGGCACAGGCCAAGCTCCGCCTGGAGATCACCGCGGCGAAGGAGGCGCTGTCCGAGAACCCCACCCACACCCTGCACATCGACGACTACGTCGACGACGCCCCCGAGGACGGCATCCGGATCACCCGGGCCGAGCTCGAACAGGCCGCCGACGGGCCGCTGGGCCGCACCCGCGACGAGTTCCTGCGCACGATCACCGCCGCCGGCGTGGAACCGGAGAACCTGACGGCGGTCTACCTCACGGGCGGTGCCACGCGCACCCCGTACGTCGCCAGCCTGCTGGCCGCCGCGCTCGGCCGGCTTCCCACGACCAGCGGCGACCCCAAGGCGGTCGTCGTCCTCGGCGCGCTGACCACCCCGCCGTCCGCGCCCCGGGGCACCGCGCGGAAGGCCGGCCGGGGCGGCGGCCCGATCCGGCGGCCCGAGGTCGCCGCCGCGCCCTGGACCGCGCGGCTGGGGATCCTCAGCGACGACGAGGTGCGGTACGGCGGCGGGTATCCCGGCCACGTCGTCGACGGAGACGTGGTCTACGCCCAGTCGCCGGCCGGCATCTTCGCCTTCGACGCCCGCTGCGGTGAACCGCTCTGGGAGAACCCCGAGATGGCCGGCGCACCCTGCGGCCGGATGTTCGTCGCCGGTGATCTGCTCGTGTCGGCTGTCGGCCCACGCCACGGATCGACCGAATCCGGCAGCCGGCTCTGGGTGGGAGACAGACGTTCAGGTGCCGAACTATGGCACCGCGCGCTTCCGAGCGGGCCCCGCTATCACGGCCTGGCCGTCGACGCCAGCAGAGTTTTTGTCAATATCGGCCAAGTTCAGGCTTTCTCCCTGACAACCGGAGATCAGCTGTGGTCCACCCCCGTTCAGGGGTACGGAATACTGAGAGACAAGGATCTTCTTTACCTTTCACACGAAGCTCCTGGGCGGGTCTCGGCCCTCTCGGCGGAAACCGGCACCCTGGCGTGGAGCACTCCCACCAAGGATCAGTTCTGGTGCGTGCCCGCGACCGACGGGAATCTTCTGTTCGTCGGCGCCGGAAAAAGCGTCCTCGCCCTGGACATGAGGTCGGGTGGGATCGTCTGGAAGGCGAAGGACTACCGCAAGCAGACCGGCACGATCGGCGTCGGCCAGAACGGCCATATCTACCCGTCTCAGTTCGGCGGAATTCGCGCCCTGCGCGCCCACGACGGAAAGGGGGTCGGCAGTTTCAACTGGCCGCGCGGTAACTCGTCGCACCAGAATCGCACGGCCGCGCACGCCACCGCGGACCGCCTGTACGCCACCAGCGATGACGGCCTGCTCGCCTTCCCCGCGGGTGGAGGAACACCCGTGTGGCACCGGAAAGACCTCAGGGTGTTCGAATCGACGGTGACCGTCGCGCACGGGCTGGTCTACGCCGTCACAGCCGACGGGCATCTGCACGCCGTCGACGCGGCTACCGGCCGGGGATCCGCACGGTAGGTTCTTCCCCACCTCGGAACGAACCAGCCTGGGCTGGATCTCCCGCCCCGTCCGGGCCGCGTCGAGTACGTCCCACAGCCGGCGCGGCCCGCCCTGGTGCCCACCGGTGGCCCGGCGCCAAGCGCGGTGGCCCGCGCCCAGGAGCCGTCCGGATGGGCCAGCGGAATAGCCGGTGCCGACGAGCCGGATCACCAGGAACGCCGTGTCGACCCACCGATCGACAAGGCCCGGCCACGTGTGTACCCGGCCAGGAGGAATGCCAGCCGGCGAAAAACGGGATGCGGGACCGGGAATTTCATGGCATGGTTTCGTGCATGGGAGCGGACCATACGGAGAACCTCGACGGCGTCGATCCGGCGCAGTACGGGGACCGGATAGCCGACGTATACGACGAATGGTTTCCCGGTGCCACCGCGGGCCGGGAGGAACCCGAAACGATGGCGGAGGTCCTGGCTGGTCTCGCCGGCTCCGGGCCGGCTCTCGAGCTGGGAATCGGTACCGGTCGCGTCGCGCTGCCGCTCGCCGCGCGCGGAGTTCCGGTGTCAGGTATCGACGCGTCCGGGAGAATGGTCGCGCGGATGCGGGCGAAGCCGGGTGGCGACACCGTCCCGGTGGCCATCGGTGATTTCGTGGACGTGGCCGCGTCGGGTGGGCCGTTCAGCGTCGTCTACGTCGTGTTCAACACGTTCTTCGTGTTGCTGAGCCAGGATGACCAGGTCCGCTGTTTCGCCAACGTGGCGCGCCGGCTCCGGCCGGGCGGTGTCTTCGTCATGGAGGCCTTCAGGCCGGATCCCACCCTGTACGACCGCGGTCAGCGGGTAGCCGTGAACACGCTCGACGGTGACGAGCTCCGGTTGAGCGCGGCGGTCCACGATCCGGCCACGCAGCGGGTCCGGGCCCGGACTGTCTCGGTCACCGAGGGCAGGGTCCGGATCTACCCGGTCGAACTGCGGTACGCGTGGCCGTCCGAGCTGGACCTGATGGCGCGCCTGGCCGGGATGACGCTGGTCAGCCGGCACGCCGGCTGGCACGGGGAGCCGTTCACAGCGGGCAGCCTCACCCATGTCTCGGTCTGGCAGGTCGTCGGCGGCTGACCGGCCGGAGGGCGGGACGATGCGCCGGTCCGGTCGGCGAGTGGATCAGCGGCGGGAGCGGCGCATGTCCGCGCTGGGGTGGTGGCTGCGCAGGGAGTGCAGCGCCGGGGCGAGCTCGCTGATCTCCGGGGCGTATTCCAGCTGCTGCGCCCAGCGGGCGGGCACGGCCGCGGCGCCGTCGCGGGCGCCGAGGAGGCCGCCGGTGATGGCACCGGTGGTGTCGGCGTCGTCGCCGCGGTTGACGACCGCGACGAGAAGGTCCTCCAGCGAGTCGGGCTGTTGGAGGGCCCAGACGGCCACGGCTAGGGAGTGCACGACGTATCCCGTGGTGGGCAGGTCGGTCAACGATGTCGCGGCGGAGGTGGCGAGGGCGGCGTCGACCTCGGGGGCGGGGACGGTGGGGGTGGTGTCGCGTCCCGCGTGGAGGGCTTCGGGGACCGGTGTGCCCTCGACGAGGGCGGAGACGATCGCGGTGTAGGCGACGCAGGCGTGCACGCAGCGGGGGTCTGCGTGGGTGACGGCGCTGATCTCGGCGGCTTCGCGGGCGCACCGGTCCGGGTGGGAGCGGGTGAGGCCGGTGGGCAGGGCGCGCATGAGGCTGCCGTTGCCGGCGCCGCCGCCGCGCGCCGCGGCGGTCGCGGCGGCGCCGGCGGCCAGCGGCTCCTCGCCGTCGGCGATGCGACCCAGGGAGGCCGCGGTCATGCCGCCGATGTCGCGGGGACGTCCCCGGTACCAGCGCAGGAAGTGCTCGGTCACCGCGCCGAGCTGGTAGCCGTCGGCGTAGGCGCGGGCCACGGCGATCGTCAGGTCGGTGTCGTCGGTGCCCTGCCCGGGACGCCACCCGAACGCCCCGCCGCCGGTGATCTCGGTGTGGACGCCGTGGCGGCGCCTGATCTCCTCGGGGGGCATGAATTCCAGGGTGGCGCCGAGCGCGTCACCGGCGGCCAGTCCCAGCAGCGCGCCGTGGACACGTTGCTGGGGGGTCGGTGTCGTCATCGGTGTGCCCTTCTGGTTGGTGCTGGGGTGCGACTCAGGTCCAGCTGGCGCCGTCGACCCTGACGCTGAGGCGGATGCCGCGCCGGCGCTAGGACGCCCTGCCCGCTCCCGGGCACCGACGGTGAGCCGGCGGCCGGGAGCGCTCAGGGCAGAGTGGTTCGGCCGGCGTCGTCCACCCTCAGGCAACGCCCCCACCACGACAGCTCAGATCATCCACCCCGACCATCACGTGCCGTTGCAGCATTAGCGCTGGCCAGGCTTGAGGGTGATGAACAGGGCGGTGGCGTCGGCCGTCACGGTCTCACCGTCGTAGAGCGCGGCGGTCAGGAACCGCTTGCGGCCCTCCTCCCGGTCGTGCCGGACCTCGACGCGGAGCCGGACGTCGATCGGGGTGACGGCGCGGAAGTTGACGTTGAGGTAGGCCGTCCGCGCCATCGGCCGGCCGCCCGCGTTCGAGAGCCGTCCCATGATCTCGTCGAACATCAGGGGGATGGCGCCCCCGTGGGCGGCGCCGAAGCCGCCGAGGTAGTACCGGCCGAACGTGACGTGCCCGACGAGGCGGTTGTCGTCGGCCTCGTCGACGTGCACCGCCGGCAGCAGCGCGTGCGCGCGGCCCCCGATTCCGGGTGTCCGGCCGGCGGCCTGCAGGGTGTCGGCCACCTGGTAGGGCTTCAGGAGACCACTGAGCCGCTCCATGTCGAGGCAGGCCTGTCTCGCCACGTCGGCCGGCAGGTCGACGCCGCTCACGGTGTCCTGCAGGACCCGCAGGGCGTCGAGCAGCTGGGCGAACTCGGGCTCCAGGCCGCCGGCCGTCTCGTCCCGCGCCCGCTGGTTCTCCGTCAAGACCCCTCCTAGGACCGGCGTAGCAGCATCGCGCCGGCGGGGGCGAGCCCGCCGGTGCTGACGGCGGCGACGGAGCAGCCGTCGACCTGGCGCTCGCCGCCCTGGCCGCGCAGCTGGACGACCGCCTCGTGGATCATGCCCATGCCGTGGGTGCGGCCGGCCGAGAGCTGGCCGCCGTGGGTGTTGAGCGCGACGATGCCGCCCTTGCGCGCGATGTTGTGGCCGCCGGCGACGAAGTCGGCGGCCTCGCCGACGCCGCAGAACCCCATGGCTTCCAGCCAGGACAGGCAGTTGAAACTGAAGCCGTCGTAGAGCTGCGCGACCTGGACGTCGGCCGGCCGCAGCGAGGTGCGTGACCACAGGTGCGCGGACGGGCCGAGCGTCTGCGGCTCGTGGCTCGTCGTGCTCTGGTGCCAGAGGAACCGTTCCGTGATCTGCGTGCCGACGGCTTCGACGAACACCGGCGGGCTGGCGAGGTCGTGGGCGGTCTCCACCGCGGACACGATCACGGCGAGGCTCGCGTCCATCGGGACGTCACAGTCGTACAGGCCGAACGGCGTGGTGATCATCCGGGCGTTCAGGTAGTCGTCCATCGTCATCGGGTCGCGGTAGACGGCCTGCGGGTTGAGCGCCGCGTTCGCCCGCTGGTTGATCGCGATCCAGCCCAGGGCCTCGCGGGTCGCGCCGTAGCGGCGGAAGTAGTTCGAGGCGATCATCGCGAGGTTGATGGCGACGGAACCCACGCCGTACGGCGCGATGTACCCCTGCGGCCCCGTGATCCGGCCGCCGCGACCGCCGATGCCGTAGGGGCTGCCGCCGCCGGGGTTGGCGGCCCGCTGCTGGGCGGCGTAGGTGGACTGCCACACGGTGCGGAAGCACAGGACGTGGCGGGCCAGGCCGCTGGCCACCGCGAGCATGGCCGCGACGACGGCGCCGCCGGGGCCGAACGTCTCCGAGCCGCCGTTGTACCAGGTGGGCCGGATGCCGAGCGTGTCGGCGAGCGCGGTCACCCCGCCCTCGGTGAAGCCGCCGATCAGCTCCCCACCGGGGAAGGTCGACAGCCCGTCGATGTCGGACAGCTCCAGGCCGGCGTCGGCGACCGCGGCCCTGGCCGCCGCCGCGGCCAGCGCGAGCGGCGGCAGCATCAGCCGCCGGCCGACCGGGGACATGCCGATCCCGGTGATCGCCACCCGGTCCTCGAACTTGTCGGCGCGAACCATCGGCCGCACGTGCCGCCCGTGCTCCGCCGGGGCGATGGCGTCGTCGGGGAGGGGCCCGAACACCAGGCCTCGTCGCGACTCGTCGCTCTGCTCCGGGCCAGGTTCCTCTGACGCCGTCTCCGCCGGGCCCGGTTCGTCCGGCGCCGCTTCCGCCGGCCCCGGTTCTTCCGGCATCGGGGCGAAGACCGGTAGCCACACGTCCTCGGCCTGTTCGAACCGCACGTGGACGCGCAGCCCGACGGCCGCGTCCTCGGCCGGGATGTCCACCAGGCCAGTGATCACACGGACCCGTGGATCCTCGTCGATCGCGACGGAGGCGACGACGAACGGGGGCGGGAAGGCCGGTTCCCACGGCTGGTGGTTGACGGTGACGCCGATGACCGTGCCACGGCCGCTCACCTCGGTGACCCCGAGACGGTCGGAGTGGCAGTAGCAGCAGACCGGCTGGGGCGGGTGCACCAGCGAGGCGCAGTCCTGGCAGCGCTGGAACCGCAGGACGCCGTCGCGGCCCGCGGACCAGTAGAAGGCGTTGAGATCGTCCACCGCGGGCAGCGGCCGCGGCGCCGAGGGGGAGGCGTTGCTCGTCACTCGGCAAACAATATATTGTCGACTTGAGAAAGCAATCCCGGGATCACTGGAGGCGCGCCGTGTGGGAGTTCGAGACCGAGCCGGAGTACCAGGAGAAGCTGGACTGGGCGGAACGCTTCGTCCGGGAGGAGGTCGAGCCCCTCGACGCGCTGTGGCGGCACCAGGTCTTCGAGCGGCCGATCGACCCGGTCATCGGGCGCATCGTCGGCCCGCTCAAGCAGCAGGTCCGCGACCAGGGCCTGTGGGCCTGCCACCTCGGCCAGGAGCTCGGCGGCCAGGGCTACGGCCAGGTGAAGCTCGCCCTGCTCAACGAGATCATCGGCCGGGCGGCCTGGGGCCCGGTGATCTTCGGTACGGCGGCGCCCGACACCGGTAACGCCGAGATCCTCGCCCACTACGGCACGGAGGAGCAGAAGCGGCTCTACCTCCAGCCGCTGCTCGACGGCGACATCGTCTCCTGCTTCGCGATGACCGAGCCGCAGGGCGGCTCCGACCCGGGGGTGTTCACCACCCGGGCCGAGCGGGACGGCGACGGCTGGGTGATCAACGGCCTGAAGTTCTTCGCCTCGCACGCCAAGTGGGCCTCGTTCTACCTCGTCATGGCGGTCACCAATCCGGACGTCGCCATCCACCACGGCGCGTCGATGTTCATCGTGCCGAGCGACACCCCCGGCATCGAGATCGAGCGCAACATGGCCCTGTTCGGGCAGGACGTGCCTGGCCAGGGCACCCACGGCCTCGTCCGCTTCACCGACGTCCGGGTGCCGGAGGAGAACGTGCTGGGCGGCGAGGGGCAGGCCTTCGCGATCAGCCAGACCCGGCTCGGCGGCGGGCGGATCCACCACGCGATGCGCACGGTGAGCCAGGCCCGCCGAGCCCTGGACATGATGGTCGAGCGGGCGCTGAGCCGCGAGACGAAGGGCAGCCGGCTGAGCGAGAAGCAGTCGGTGCAGAACTACCTCGCCGACTCCTACGCCGAGCTCACCCAGTTCCGGCTCTTCGTGCTGTACGTGGCGTGGCGCATCGACAAACTGAAGGACTACCGGGCCGTCCGGCACGACATCGCCGCGGTGAAGGTGCTGACCCCGCAGGTCATGCACAACATCACCCAGCGGGCGCTGCAGGTGCACGGCGCGCTCGGGACGACGAACGACCTGCCGCTCAACGAGTGGTTCTCCGGCTCGATGATCCTGGGCCTGGCGGACGGCCCCAGCGAGATCCACCGGGTGACGGTCGCCCGCGCCGTGCTCAGGCAGGGAAAGCCGGCGGAGGGCCTGTGGCCGACGCAGTGGCTGCCGCTGCGCCAGGAGGCCGCGCGCAAGAAGTGGGCGGAGTTCCTCGAGCCCGCGGGCGCGGACCAGTGAGCCAGGTGACGAGCGACACCGGCCCGGCGCTCGACGTCGACGCGCTCGGCCGGTGGCTGGACACCCGGGACCTGCCCGGCGCGGGCCTGCCCGTCCAGGCGCGGCTGCTCTCCGGGGGCCGGCAGAACGAGATCTTCGAGGTCAGCCGCGGTGACTTCCGTGCCGCGCTGCGCAAGCCGCCCGCCGCGGCACCGGCCGAGCGCGACGCCGGGATCCTGCGCGAGTGGCGGATCATCGAGGCGCTCACCGGTACCGACGTGCCCGTCGCCGACGGCATCGCCGCCTGCGCGGACCCGAGCGTGATCGGCCGTCCCTTCTACCTGATGGATGTCGTCGACGGCTGGTCGGTGATGAACACGCCGGGCTGGTGGGCACCTCCGTTCGACACCGACCTCGAGGCGCGCGGCGGGCTGGCCTACGAGCTCATCGACGGCATCGTGAAGATGGGCGCCCTCGACTGGCGGGCCCGCGGCCTCGGCGACCTCGGCCGTCCCGACGGCTACCACGACCGGCAGGTCGCGCGCTGGACCCGGTTCTACGAACGGATCCGGGCCCGGGAGATCCCCGGTCTCGACGAGGCGACCCGGTGGCTGTCCTGCCACCGGCCGCTCGACTTCGTCCCCGGGGTCATGCACGGTGACTACCAGTTCCCGAACGTCATGTTCCGGCACGGCGCGCCGGCCCGGCTGGCGGCCATCCTCGACTGGGAGATGGGCACCGTCGGCGACCCGAAGCTGGACGTCGCCTGGGCACTGCACAGCTGGCCGGAGGATCCCACCGGCCCCTCGGACAACGAGTACCTCGTCGGCATGCCGCCGCGGTCGAAGCTCCTCGCGTTCTACGCGGAGCGCTCCGGCCGGCAGGTGGATGACTTCGACTACTACCTGGTGCTGGCAAAATGGAAGCTGGCGATCGTCCTGGAGCAGGGCTACCAGCGCGCGAACGGTGACCCGAAGCTCGAGGACTTCGGAGGCTATGTGGTCAGGTACATGAAGGAAGCGGCGGAGACCGCCGCATCGAGCGACTATCCCGCGGTGTCGTGACAGAGGATGCGGACATGACGGGCGAACGCCCGCGCCGAGGGCGCCCGCCCCGGACGGCCACGTGAGCCTCCCGTGACGACACGTGACGCCGACCCGAGTGCGATCCGGCTGCTCGCCTCGGGTCGGCGGCGCTACGGCAACCTCAAGGACGAGGCGGCCGA
>NZ_JALKFY010000400.1:0-223 GCF_023242985.1 Frankia sp. Mgl5
CAATGCAACTGTGAGTTCATGGTGCTGCCTCGGGCGGTGGCCTGACCCGCAATGCAACTGGCGTGATGCCTTCGCACTGACCTGTCGGCTGCCGTCCGGGGATGTGTCGACCGGACCGGTGGGCGTGTCCCGACAGGGGCCTTGCCGCTACAAGGCACCGTCACAGTTCTGACCGCCCTGCCGGCCCGGCGACGGCTTCCCGTTCCGAGCCGAGCAGGAGACG
>NZ_JALKFY010000401.1:0-213 GCF_023242985.1 Frankia sp. Mgl5
CGGGTTCCGGTTCCCGCCGGAGGTGATCGTGCTGGCAGTGCGGTGGTATCTGCGGTTCGCTCTGTCGTACCGGGACGGCGAGGAGCTCCTCGCCGAACGCGGCCTCGAGGTCGATCACGTCACGATCTACCGGTGGGTGCAGCGCTTTACGCCCCTGCTCGCCGAGGCCGCGCGGCCGTGCCGGCACCGACCCGGCGACAGGTAGTTCATCGA
>NZ_JALKFY010000402.1:0-209 GCF_023242985.1 Frankia sp. Mgl5
GGGCCGACCGTGGGCGGTACGACCGTGGCTGGTGGCGCCGGTACGGCGGTTGGCGGGCCGACCGTGGGCGGTACGACGGTCGCTGGTGGCGCTGGTACCGGTGGTACGGCGGTTGGCGGGCCGACCGTGGGCGGTACGACCGTGGCTGGTGGCGCCGGTACGGCGGTTGGCGGGCCGACCGTGGGCGGTACGACCGTGGCTGGTGGCGC
>NZ_JALKFY010000403.1:0-200 GCF_023242985.1 Frankia sp. Mgl5
TGCCTGATCGCCGAGGCGGGGATGGACATGGGCCGGTTCCCGACCGCGGCGCATCTGGCGTCCTGGGCGGGGATCTGTCCGGGTAACCACGCCTCCGGCGGGAAGGCGCGGTCGGGTCGTAGCCGTCAGGGGTCGACGTGGCTGCGGACCGCGCTCACCGAGGCGGCGCACGCCGCCGCCCAGACGCGGGACACCTACCT
>NZ_JALKFY010000820.1:0-31051 GCF_023242985.1 Frankia sp. Mgl5
AGCTCAACAACCGCGCGCTGCAGACGTTCCACCTGTCCGACATGGAGCTGATGATCCGTCAGTTCCACAAGGTCGTCCGGGACGCCGTCGCGGCGCACCAGGCCGGCAGCGAGAAGTAGAGGAACCCGTCGACATGACCACCGTGGACACATCCCTGCCCGAGCGGTTCAGCGCCCTCGAGCCGTGGGTCGCCGACTGGGACCTGGCGACGCGGGTCGAGCGCTACGAGAAGCGGCTGTCGAAGACCATCGACGAGCTGCAGGACTTCTACGACGCGATCGCGCCGCTCGCCGAGGAGGCCATCGCCTACCTCGACACGCGCGATGTGAACGCCCTGTCCGACGAGGACACCCGGCTGCTGCGCCTGCTCTACTCAATGATCATGGTGTCGTACCCGGTGAACATCTTCAAGCAGCCCCGGATCCCGGACTCCGGCGCGGCTTTCTTCGACACCGCCGTCGAACCGGCCCTCTGAGAAGGCGACCTGCCATGGGCACCACCACCAGGAAGATCACTGAGAACACCGGCACGGAGTTCCGCGGGCTGAAGGGTACGCAGCTCGTCGACAAGGGCGTCGCCGACGACGCCCTGGCCGCGCTGGAGGAGACCGGGGTCGTCGTCTTCAGCGAGGCTGACATCGACGACGAGGACCTGGTCGCCTTCGCCCGGCTGCTCGGCAACGTCCTGCCGCTCCCGATGGGCAGCCACAAGATCAAGGAAATCCAGCGGATCACCCGTGACGCGTCGCAGAGCAAGCTGGCGGCGTACCGCGAGGCCACGTTCTACTGGCACATCGACGGGACCACCGGCGAGGTACCGGACAAGGCCACGCTGCTCACGGCCCGGCAGATCTCGGGCGACCCGGAGGGCGACACCGAGTTCGCCAACACCTACGCCGCGTACGAGGCGCTGTCCGACGAGGAGAAGGCGCAGCTGGAGGGCGTGCGGGCCCTGCACAGCTTCACCGCCTCCCAGCTCGTGGCCAACCCGAACCCCTCACCCGAGGAGCGGGCGGCCTGGGATCGCAACCCGACCCGGGAGCAGCCGATCGTGTGGACCCGCCGCAACGGCCGCAAGTCGCTGCTGGTGGGCTCGACCGCCGGCGAGGTCGTCGGCCTGCCCGCGGACGAGGGGCGTGCGCTGCTCGACCGCCTGCTGGCCTGGGCGACCCAGCCGCAGTTCGTCCTCCGGCACCACTGGACCCAGGGCGATCTCGTGATCTGGGACAACACCGGGATGCTGCACCGAGCTCTCCCCTACGGTCCGTCATCGAGCCGGCTGATGCACCGCGCATCACTGGCCGGTGAGGAAGCGGTCGCGTAATTCTGTTCGTACGGAGTTCGCGCCCGTGGACCGCTGACTAGGCGGTTCACGGGCGCCCGCGCCGTCGACCGATCACCAGCGACGCAGCTAGCTACAGGGAGGTTCGGCAACGTGACCGAACGGAAGACGGCCGTAGTAACCGGTGGAGGATCAGGCATCGGGCGCGCGATCAGCCTGCGCCTGGCCAAGGACGGCTTCGCCACCGCCGTGCTCGACATCAACACCGAGAGCGCCGAGCAGGTGGCCAAGGAAGCTCGCGAGCTGGGGTACGAGGCCGCCGCGTTCGGCGGTGTCGACGTCTCCGACCGGGCGCAGGTGGACGCGGCCATCGACCGCATCCGCGAGACGTTCGGCCCCGTCCTCGTGCTCGTGAACAACGCCGGTCTCACCGGCACCCTGGGCTTCCAGAAGATCACGGACGAGCTCTGGGACCGGATGATCGCCGTCAACCTCAGCGGCCCGTTCTACCTGACCCAGGCCGTGCTCCCGGACATGATCAGCGCCCACTGGGGCCGGATCGTCAACATCTCGTCCTCGAGCGCGCACTCGGGCCAGCAGTACATGGTCCACTACGTGTCGACGAAGGCCGGCCTCATCGGCTTCACCAAGTCGCTGGCTCTGGAGTACGGCCCCAAGGGCATCACGGTCAACACGATCCCGCCGGGCTTCGTCGACACCCCGATGCTGCGCGACGTCGAGGCGAAGGGCTTCATCGGCGGCACGATCGCCGACCACGCCGAGCGCACCCCGGTGCGGCGCCCCGGCAAGCCCGAGGACATCGCCGCCGCCGCCTCCTTCCTCATCTCCGAGGAGGCCGGGTACATCACCGGTCAGATCATCGGCGTCAACGGCGGCCGCAACACCTGATCCTTGCGCCGGCCGCGGGCTGACCACCGCGGCCTGCTCGTCCACTTGTCGCGGACGGGGGGAGCCGACCGGTTCCCCTCCGCCCGCGGACAAGTGAGCGCGGCGCCCGCTCGGCGGCCGCCTGGCGGCGCGCCCCGCGGGCGGCTCAGTCCTCGATGAGGCTGTCCAGGGCCTTCGGCTCGAACGTGTAGTGACAGCGCCACTCGACGATCTTTCCCTCGTCGTCGACCCGGATCGAGTCGGCGCCCGTGCGCACCTGGCCGTCGGAGAAGTGGCAGGAGTACACAAAGATGACGGTCTGCGTGCTGACGTAGGCGGCGTCGACCGAATAGCGGATGTCCGGTACCCGGCGCATCGAGTCCGCGATGTACTCCCGGAACGGCGCGTAGCCCTCGATCGTCACCTTGCGCGGGTCACCGGTCAGCCGCGGCACGAAAGGCGAGCTGAAAACGACGTCCTGGGCGACGGCCCCCATCACCACATCCACGTCGTACCCGTTGAATCCGTCCTCCCAGTGCCGCTGTAAAGCCGTCACTATCCCGTCGTCGAGCATCCGGACTCCCCTTCGCCGTGCGTCTGCGGTATGCCGCGCTCAGGCTGCGGCACGCCGCCGGTGAAATGACGCCCGCGGCGGGCGCCGGAAAAAACCGCCGAACGGCGCGGCGAGCCCAGGGGGCCCACCGCGTTCGTCAGCGGTCTCGGTAGTGCTCCTCGTTCTGTCGCCGGCCGTGCTGTCGCCGGCCGTGCTAGGCGGGGACGCCGATGCCCATGAGCTGGGCGAGGTTGCCACCCATGATCTTGCGGACGAGCTCCTCCGGCAGGTGCGACAGCTCGTCGATGTAACTCACCGGGTTGGCCAGGCCCTCCGGGTGCGGGTAGTCCGAGCCGAACAGCACGTGGTCCTCGCCGAGGAGCTGGGCCAGTTCGCCGAGGTCCTCCTCCCAGAACGGGCTCACGTAGATGTTCCGCTTCACCACGTCGACCGGGTTCTCCAGGAAGTCGTGCGGCATCTTCTTGTAGAGGTTCTTCATGGACTTGAGCAGCGGCTCGACCCAGCTCATCCCGTTCTCGACGATGGCGATCTTCAGCCCCGGGAAACGGGACAGCGCACCGTGGCACACCAGCGCCGAGACGGCGTCCTCGACCGGGCGCCAGGCCTGCAGCATGCGGAAGGTGTTCGGCTGGAAGGGGAGCATCTCGATGCTCGCGCCCATCCACTCGCTCGTGTAGCGGGCGTAGCCGCTGTCCGAGGAGTGCAGCGCGACCAGGATGCCGGCCTCCTGCACCCGCGCCCAGAACGGGTCGAACTCGGGGAGGCCGAACGAACGCGGACCACGGAGCCCGGGCACCGGCGCCGGCCGGATCAGCACGACCTTGGCGCCCCGCTCAAGCACCCAGTCGAGCTCCTCGATCGCCTTGTCGACGAACGGAAGGCTGATCACCGGAGTCGTGAAAATCCGGTCCAGCCCCTCGTAGTTGAACTGCCAGGTCTCGTACAGCCACTCGTTGAGCGAGTGGATGACCGCGTGGATCAGGTCCGGGTCGTCCCGCATCCGCTCCTCGATGAGGCTGGCCAGCGTCGGGAACACCAGGGTGCGGTCGAGGCCCTGCTCGTCCATCTTCGCCAGCCGGGCGGCGGGCTCGCGCCAGGCGTCGATGCACTTCACCGGCTTGCCGAAGATCTCCCGGTAGGACAGCCCGTCGGGGTTCCCCTTCCGGTAGTAGTCCTCCTGCGCGCCGGGCCGGGCCACGACCTCGAACGTGGGGTTCGGGATGTACTCGCTCACCTGGCCCCGGACCATAATCTTCGTGCGCCCGTTGAGCTCGACGTAGTCGACCGCCCCCTTGTACCGGGCGGGCAGGTACTTCGTCAGCGCCTCCTTCGTCTCATACAGATGGTTGTCCGCGTCGAACACCGAGATACCGGCGTGAGCCACGGGCCCTCCCTTACTTGTCTGCGATGGACGTCCCTATCCTCCCTACACTTCGGTGGTCCGCGACGCCAGCAGATCGCGACGGCGGACCGAGCAGCGTCGGGAGCGCCACCGCGCAAGGTGACGGTAGGGTCAGATGCTGGGAAATCGCGGCACTCTCGCCACGTCGATCTCCGCACCGAGCCGAAGGCAGGTCGCAGATGGATGTCCTCCCGACGGCACCCGAACCCCTCGGTATCGAGGCCGGGGCGCTTGACCGCTGGTTCGGTGAACATGTGGCGGGCGCGGTGCCGCCGCTGCGCTACGACCGGGTCACCGGCGGCCACTCGTGCCTCACCTACCTCGTCGGCGACGCCGGTCACCAGCGGTATGTGCTGCGCCGGCCGCCGGTCGGCGCGCTGCTCGCGACCGCCCACGACGTCACCCGCGAGGCGCGGATCCTGGCCGCGCTCGCCGGCTCCGGCGTGCCGGTGCCGCGCGTACTCGGCGTCTGCGACGACCCGGAGGTGACCGGCGCGCCCTTCTACGTGATGGCCTACGTGGACGGGCTCGTGCTGCGCACCGCGGCCGACTCCGAGGCACTCCTCCCCTCCCCGCAGGCCCGCCGCCGCGCCGGGTACGCGCTCGTCGACACCCTCGCCGCACTGCACGCCGTCGACGTCGACATGGTCGGCCTCGGCGCCCTGTCCCGGCGGGACGGCTTCCTCGACCGGCAGCTCAGGCGCTGGTCGGCGCAGTGGGCGGCCTGCGAGCTCGGGGACATGGGCGGCATGGCCGCGCTGCACGACTGGCTCGTCGCCCACCGGCCCGCCGAGTCCACGGCGCGCCTCGTGCACGGCGACTTCCGGCTCGGCAACGCGCTCCTCGGCCCCGACGGGGACGTCCTGGCCCTGCTGGACTGGGAGCTGTGCACCCTGGGCGACCCGCTTGCCGACGTCGCCTACCTGCTGCGCACCTGGTCGACGCCGGACGCGCGGGCGAGCCAGGAGCGGCTGCCGTCCGCGCTGCCAGGGTTCCCCACGACGGACGAGCTGGCCGCCCGCTACGCGCGGCAGTCCGGCCGCTCGATCGCGGAGCTCGACTACTGGATGGCGTTCACCGCCTGGCGGGCCGCCGCCATCCTGGCCGGCGTGTACCGGCGCTACCTCGACGGGAAGATGGGCACACCGCCCGACGATCTACCCACGTTCGCGACCGAGGTCGAGGCACGCGTCCGGCAGGGCGTGTCCTTCACCCGGAGGGCCTAGCCTGCCGAGCGGCGTGGCCCACCAGGTGCCGCCGCCGCTCGGTCAGGCGCGTCGTCACAGCTCGGCGGCCTCGTGTTCGAGGCGGTCGGCGAAGGCGGCGAAGGCCTGTTCCCGCAGGGTGGGCAGGTGACCGGACGGGAAGAGCGTCTCGACCGGGGTGTACTGCCGGAGCACCTGACGCGCCAGCGTGACCTTGTGGACCTCGGTGGGGCCGTCGGCGATGCCGAGCGCCTCCGCGGTCACCATCATGCTCACGAACGGCATCTCGTTGGACACTCCGAGCGACCCGTGGATGCGCAGGGCCCGCTGGGCGACGTCGTGCAGGACGCGGGGCAGCATCACCTTGACCGCGGAGATGTCCTTGCGGACCTTCCGGTAGTCCTTGTGCTTGTCGATGAGCCAGGCGGTGCGCAGCACCAGCAGCCGGAAGCACTCGATGTCGATCCAGCTGTCGGCGACCTTCTCCTGGGTCATCTGCAGCGACGCGAGCGGCCCCGTCCGGGTCTGACGGGAGACGGCCCGCTCGCAGAGCAGGTCGAAGGCGTGGCGGGCCAGGGCCACCGTCCGCATCGCGTGGTGCACCCGCCCGCCGCCCAGGCGGGTCTGCGCGATCGCGAACGCGTCGCCCTCCCCGCCGAGCAGGTGATCGGCCGGCACCCGGACGTCGGTGTAGCGGACATAGCCGTGGTCATGCCGGACGCCCCCCAACGAGCCCTGTTCCGGGGGCTCGGTGGCGACGCCGGGGTTGCGCACGATCGTGATCCCGGGCGTCTCGGCCGGCACGATGAACATCGACATGCCCTTGTAGGCGTCCACGTCGGGGTTCGAGACGGCCATGACGATGAAGAAGCTGGCGTGCCGGGCGTTCGTCGAGAACCATTTCTCACCGTTGATCACCCAGTCGCCGCCGTCACGCACGGCGCGGACGGTGAACAGGGTCGGGTCGGCACCGCCGCGCGGCTCGGTCATCGAGTAGCAGGACGCGATGTCGCCTTCGAGTAGCGGCTCCAGATACCTGGCCTTCTGCTCCGGCGTGCCGAAGTGGGCGAGGATCTCGGCGTTCCCGGAGTCGGGGGCCTGGCAGCCGAAGATCGACGGTGCCCACCGGGAGCGGCCCAGGATCTCGTTGAGGAGGGCGAGCCGCACCTGGCCGTAGCCCTGACCGCCCAGTTCGGGCCCGAGATGGCAGGCCCACAGGCCGCGTGCCTTCACCTCCTCCTTGAGCGGCCGGACGATCGCCTGCGCCCGGGAGTCCCGCTTGTCGAACGGGTTGTCGAGGACGAAGTCCAGCGGCTCGACGACGTCCCGGACGAAGGTGTCGACCCAGTCGAGCTGCTCCTGGTAGGCCGGGTCGGTCTCGAACTCCCACACAGTCGGTCTCGCTCTCGTTCCAGGGCCGCACCCGCGCGGCGCGGGTCGGCATCGATGACGGCCGGACTCCGTGACGGCCGGACTCCGTGAAGCGACGATCTCCGCATACAATCAGGGGCGGTACGATCAAGAACAATCAGCATTGCCATGGATTCAACATTCATCCGCTGCGTTCGCGCGAAAACTTTCATCCCCGACGACGCCGGGGGCAAGCACACCCGGCCCGCCGGGTCAAGGCTCCGGAATGACCGGACCCGGTATTCTGCCCGGCCATTGGTTGATTCGCCCCCAACAAGAATGTAGCTTGCAGGGGTTGGGGACGAGGAGATGCGATCTCGGGGCGCCACGGCGGTGGCCGCGGCGCCCGGCAGCACATCGTCGAGGGTCACGCACCGGGGCCGGCCTCCGACAACATCGCTACCCGGATCATCGATTGGACGTATGACGTGTACGACATTCCGGAGGAGATCGAGGTCCGCGCGGACGGGCCGCTGAGGATCATCACGCTGAACCGGCCCGACGATCTCAACGCGGTCAACCACCCCCTGCACGTCGGGCTGGCGAAGCTCTGGCCGCAGCTGAACGAGGACCGCTCGGCGCGGGCTGCCGTGCTCACCGGGGCCGGCCGGGCGTTCTCCGCAGGCGGCGACTTCGCCTACCTCAACGAGCTGTTCAAGGACAAGGAGCTGCGCGCCCTGTCCATCGCGCACGGGCGCGAGATCGTCCTCGGCATGGTTCGCTGCCGGATTCCCGTGGTCGCCGCGGTGAACGGCCCGGCCGTCGGTCTCGGTTGCAGCCTGGTCGCGCTGAGCGACATCGTCTACATGGCGGAGAAGGCCTTCCTCGCGGACCCGCACATTCAGGTCGGCCTGGTGGCCGCCGACGGCGGGCCCCTCACCTGGCCCCTGCACACCAGCATGCACCTGGCCAAGGAGTACGCGTTCACCAGCGCGCGCATCTCCGCCGAGCGGGCCATCCAGATGGGGCTGGCCAACCACATCGCCGCCGATCCGGTGGCCGAGGCGCTGGCGTGCGCGAAGCGCATCGCCGAGCTGCCGCAGCAGGCGGTGGAGACCACCAAGCGACTGCTCAACCTGCACGTCGAGCGCGCCGTGATCGCCTCGCTCGACTTCGCGACAACCGCGGAGGAGGCGTCGTTCCAGACCGATGACTTCGCCTCCATCGTCGAGCGGCTCTCCGCGAAGCAGAAGCAGAAGAGCTGAGGGGACGGCGGTCCCGGGCGGCACGCCCAAGACCGCCCCGGCTTCTCCGGAACCGGTCGGCCAGGACCCGGGCGCTCGAAGCGCCCGGGTCCTTCTGATTTTCATGGAAATCCGCGTGGTTCCGCCAGGATTCTTTCCCTGGCTCACCATTCATTGCTACCGCGGGTGGCTACCCGGTCGTCGTCATCGACAAATTGGCACCGGGTCCTGGCCGCTCCTCCTGACTCCTCGCTCCTTCCGGATTCCGGGCTTCGGCTTCAGTTCTCAGGCCAGCGTCAGAGGTTGACCAGGCGTGGGGCGTGGTTGTTCTGGCGGATGTGGGCGCCGGCCTGGCGGGTGAGGTCGCGGGTGCTGCCGAGGAGGCCGTCGAGGGTGAGGGTGCGGCGGAGGTGGTGGTGGAAGTCGTGTTCGGCGGTGAAGCCGATGCCGGCGAGGACCTGCTGGCAGTGGCGGGCGGCGTCGAGGGCTGCCTTGCCGGCGGCTGCCTTGGCGAGCAGGGCGGTGAGCGCGATGTCGCCGGTGGTGGTGCCCGTGCCCGTGGTTGCCGCGGTGGCGGTGGCGGTGTGGAGGGTGGCTTCGGCGCCGTCGAGGGCGACGAGGGTTTCGGCGAGGCGGTGGCGGACGGCCTGGAAGGAGGCGATGGGTCGGCCGAACTGGGTGCGGGCGAGGGCGTGTTCGCGGGTGAGGGCGAGCATGGTGCGGCCGGTGCCCAGGAGCCACCAGCCCAGGGCTCGTTGTCCGGCGGCGAGGGGCAGGTTCGGGTCGCCGGTGCTGGTGGTGTGTAGCGGGAGGGCGGGGTCGATCACGCTGGGCTGGCTGAGGTCGGTGCGTTCCCAGGTGAGCCAGGTGCCGCCGGTGTAGGGCAGGGGGAGGGTGCCGCCGAGGGGTTGTTCGGTGGCGTGCAGGAGGACGTCGTTGAGGATGGGGGCGTGTGCGCCGGTTTCGCCGAGGAGGGTGAACACGACGGGGATGGCGGTGTCGGGTTCCTCGGTGAGGAGTTCGGGCCAGCCGAGGTCGGTGAGGGCGGTGTCGAGGGTGGTGCCGGTGGTGCCGGTCATGGCCTTGCGGAAGGTCTCGGTGAGGAGTTCGCGTTCGGCGGCGTCCATGGTTATTCCTTGCCGAGGTCGAGGAGTCGGCGGGCGATGATGTTCCGCTGGATCTCGGCGGTTCCGCCGTAGATGGTGGCGGCGCGGGAGTAGAGGTACTCGGAGCGCCAGCGGGTGTCGGTGAGTTCCATGGTGCCGGGGAGCAGGTCGCGGGCGGTGTCGTACAGGCGTTGCTCGGCGGTGGCGAGCAGCACCTTGTCGATCGACGTCTCCGGCCCGAGGTGGGCGCCCTCGCCGAGGTGGCGCTGGGTGGCGTGCGAGCGGCAGCGGATGGTGTGCAGCGCCAGGTAGGCCGCGCCCAGATCCGCGTCCGCCTGATCACCCGGCACGGTCGTTTCGGTCACCAGCCGGTCGAGCCGGGTGAACAGGTGGGCGACCCGGTGCCAGAAACAGGTGGAGCGCTCGTGCGGAAGCAGGTCCATCGCCATCTGCCAGCCGTCGCCGGGCTTTCCGAGCATGCGGTCGCCGGGGACGACCACGTCGTCGAAGAAGACCTCGGCGAACTCCTCGACACCATGCATCATTTCCAGCGGGCGGACGGTGATGCCGGGGGTGTCCATGTCGACGAAGAACGCCGTGATCCCGCCGTGGCCCGGGGCGGTGCGGGTGAGCAGCACGCAGCGCTCGGAGTACTGAGCCAGGCTCGTCCAGACCTTCTGCCCGTTGACCACCCAGTCGTCCCCACGGGGCTCCGCCCGGGTGGACAGCGACGCCAGGTCACTGCCCGACCCCGGCTCGGAGAACCCCTGGCACCAGCTCTCGGTACCGGACAGCAGCAGCGGCACCATCTCGGCCGCCAGCGCCGGCGACGCATAGGAAATCATGGTCGGGACAAGTACCTCGACCATCGAGTAGATGCCCGGTTCGGCCAGACCGCGGCTGGCCACCTCCTCGCCGAGTACGGCGCGCAGCACCGCCGGGCCACCGAGGCCACCGACCTCGGCGGGCCAGCCGTGACGCATCCAGCCCGCGTCGTACAGGGCGCGGCGCACCCGCGCGAGCTGGGCCACCTGCCCGTCGAGGGAGTGGTCGGGTCCTGGGGTCAGGTCGTTCTCGGCAAGCCACGCCTGGAGATCCGACCTGAAGTCCGCGACGTCCATCTCACGCGACCTCGGCGCGGAACACGGCAGCTACCGTCACGGGCTGTCGGTCTGCGAACTCGGCAGGTATCGGCATCGCGGTCCTCCCTGACCCGGCGGCGGAGGACCCGGCGCGGACGGCGGAGCGCACGACACACCAGTCACCGGCGGCCGGCAGGGCTCCTGCACACCACCCGACTCCTGGCCGCCCACCCCATTCGATTCTCACTGGATGAGAAGAAGATTCTTTTCGGTGAGAGGAAGCTATCACCACACCACGCCTCCCGTCACCGCCGTCACGAGCTCGCGCCCTCCCCTGCGCCGGGACGGCAACCCTGCCCAGGTCCCAGGCGTGCGCCAGCCTTCCCGGAGAGATCTTGATGGCTGGACTGGGACGGGAGCAAAGCGTGACGATCGGCGGCGAGCAGGTGCGTCTGCTCGCGCCGTGCCGCATCGACGACCTGAAGACGATCTCCCAGTTCAAGGAGGAAGCCCGCGAAGCGGTCCACCGGGAACGGAGGCCCGCGTGATGCTCCGCACGGTCCTCGACACGTCGTATCCGATAAAACCGTACCTCAAAATCAATGCACCCCATTTTCTCTTCCTACGCGCGTATCGACTTCGAGATATGTGTGGGGGTTGGTGATGCTGGTTCGCCCGAGAGGGCTGACCCACACGAAGGTCCCTTCCTCTGGTTGGGTGACTTTCCAGTGGCCGCGATGTTTCATCCGGTGGTGTCGGCGGCACAGCGGGCCGAGGTTCATGGTTAGGGTCCGACCGTCCTCGGAGAAAGGTACGGTGTGATCGGTGTCAGTGTGCTGTGAGGGTCGGGTGCAGCCCGTGAAAACGCAGGTTCGGTTGCGGGCGCGAACATGGCGGACCTGCGCGGCGTTAGGGAGACGCCGGTCGGCGACCTCGACCAGATGCCCTTGTGGATCGGTCAGAATCCGCCGCCAGGTCGAGCCGGGCCGGTCGGCCATCTCCCTGGCGATTCGAGCGGGGATCGGGCCGTACCCCGGGATCTCTCCGGGGTCGTCGGACAGGCCGATCAGGGTCGTCACAGGTACGACGACCTGAATCTCGCACGGCATCGGCGCGGCGTGGCTGCCTCGGCCCGTGAGCAGGTCGACCAGCACGTCGGCACGAATCTGGTCGCGGGTCCGGTCATCCCCCGCGGACCTGTTGTCGCTGATGGAGCGGGCAGCCTGATCGATCCGCCGGTAGCAGGCCTCGGCGTCCTCCGCGGGAAGGACAGCGCCGAGCGAGCTTGTCCCGTCCTCGTCAGGCGAGACCCACACCCGCCGGTCCCTGCGCCGGGTCTCCGCCCGGTCCGCCGCCCCCTGCGGGTCGACCTTGGCCACGGCGCGCCGGCAGGCATCGGTGAAGGCACGCCGGTTCGGTCGCGCTCCTCCGGCGAGCACACGCGCCTCGACCTCGCCCGCGGCGCGATCGTCGAGTGGGTGCACCGCCTTCTCCAGTGCGTGCAGCCGTTGGAGATCCAGAACTCCCGCCCTGAGTGCGTCGACCGCGTTCGGGAGACGCCGGGTGACCGTGCAGGCGAACGCTGTCTGGGCCGTGGCCGACTGGGGCGAGACCGCCATCGCGGCGGCTACCTCTTCTGGTACGAACTCGTCGGACATCAGCGACTGCCCGGCGCCCGGCGGGAGCCGGAGGGCTGCGAACTGAGCCAGCAGGGTCAGCAGACCCGCGTGGCCAGCCGCGATCACGCGCACGACACGAGAGATCTCCCTGAGCAGATCGCCTGCCTTCATGTCGAGCGCCTCGCGGGTAAGGAGGCCGCCGCTCGTCTCCCCCGCGCCTTCTTCTGGGCCGGCCGAGTGCGCCGTCGGCCTTCCGGTCACGGTGGCAGCCTCATCCCCGGGTACGGGCCGGCGGGCTGACCCGGCGGATGTGGCAGCAGAACCGCTCCTGGTACCGGGCGCGTGAGCGACGGTGCGCCGCCCACGCAGCGACGCACCACACCTCGAGCCGGGAGCAGAGGCCACGGTGTCACCGCCTATCCATCAAGCCGTTTGGATCGAACGTGCGTTCGACGCTATGACTGACGGGCGGGAAGGACAAGTGGCTCGCGAGAGAGACCACGCCCAGTTCACGCAATCCTGCATATCCATCAGGAAATCTTGTGTGGTCACAAAAATGGTCTCGGCGTATTTCCGCAAGCCTTGACTACGACGCGACTCGTGATACCTTCGAGATGTCTCAGGGCTCCCCAGAGCGAGACACTGAACATTAATTTCAGAATAGTGAGCGATTCCTGAAGGCGCTAGGAGTCTACTGACTCACCGGCAGGCAGCCGCCGGAAAGCCTTGCGTACATCGTCGGGTGCGCGGGCGATGCCATGCTCGGTATGATGCGCCGCCGACGAGTTCGGTTTTCCGTCCGCCGTGATCGCCGTGAAGACCCACGCGGTAGAGGACGCCCTGCTCCCGCTCCAGCGTTCCGGCCCGACGGGTGCCGGGCCGGAACGCACGGTCAGAGAGTCCGGAAGAGGCCACCGTCGACGAGGATCTGTGCGCCGTTCACATAGCTGGCCGCAGCGCTCGCCAGGAAGACGCAGACGCCGACCATGTCTCCGGGCGCACCGATCCGCTTCATCGGATTCATCTCGCCGGCCAGGCGCTTCGCGTCCGGGCCCCAGGCCTTGGTTATGTCGGTGTCGAACGCGCCAGGAAGCACCAGGTTCGCGCGCACCTTGGGCGACCACGCTCCGGCCAGCCCGAGGGTCAGGGCGTTGAGGGCCGCCTTCGCCATGGCGTAGGGGAGGTCGCTCGCGTTGGGGCGCAACGAACCCGCCGTCGTCACGTTGATGATCGACCCGCCGTCGCCGGCCGCCATCCTCGATCCCACGAGGGCGCTCAGCCGGAACGGGCCACCCGCGTTCACCGCGTGGACCTTGTCGTAGAGCTCCTGGGTCACCGAGGTGAGGGTGTCGTAGACGGGGGACATCCCGGCGTTGTTCACCAGGACGTCGCAACGGCCGAACTCGTCGTAGACCGCGTCGGCGAGGCGGTCGCAGTCGTCCCACCGGCCGACGTGGCAGGCGACGGGAAACGCCCGCCGACTGGTCTCGGCCTCGATCTCGGCGGCCGCGGCCTGGCAGGCCTCGATCTTGCGGCTGGCGACGACGACGTCGGCGCCGGCCGCGGCGAGTCCCCCGGCAACCGCGCGGCCGATCCCCCGGCTGCCGCCGGTCACGACGGCGACCCGTCCGGTGAGGTCGAAGAGCTGGTCAGGTGTCTTTATCGTGTCGTCTGCCACCGTGCGAGTCTCGCCGATCAGCCGCTCACATGGAGCGGGTCACCCTCGTGGACGAGATCGACAACGAGCCAGCGCGAACCGTGCCGCCACGCATGCCGGGGGCACGCCGGGGGTACGGCTCCCGGCCGCCGCACGCCACCCGCAGGCGTGCGGGCCCTTTGGCGGTGCTCAGGCGACGACGTCCGCCGGCCGGCGCCCGGTGGACGCCCGGACCACCAGCTCGGGTGCCAGCACGACCTGGGTGTGCTCATGTCCCGCGCGGTCGCGCGTCTCCGCCAGCAGCAGCTCGGCGGCGGTACGCCCCAGCAACTGGCGCGGCCGCGCCACGGAGGTCAGCGGAACCGCCGCCACGGCGGCGAGCTCGATGTCCTCGTAGCCGGCCACGGCGAGATCGTCGGGGACGCGCAGGCCGAGCCGCGTCACCTGTTGCAACAGGCCGAGGGCGACCATGTCGTTGGCGCAGAGCACGGCCGTGGGACGTCCGCTGCCGGACAGACCGGCCAGTCGTTCCCCGGCCCGGCGGCCGGCGGCGACGTCGGCGCCGCGGGTGTCGACCCGCAGCAGGCTGTCCGGGTCGGCACCGGCGTGCAGCAGGCCGCGGCGGGCGCCGGCGAGCCGGTCGGCGACCCGCCACTGACCCGGGCCTCCGACGAAGGCGATCCGGGTGTGGCCACTGTCGAGCAGATGGGACACGGCGAGCTCACCGCCGGCCACGTCGTCGACCGTCACCGAGCAGATCCCCGGCCCGCCGGCGCGGTCGACGAGCACGACCGGTGTCCCCCGCCGCGCCAGCGATGCCAGGGGCTCGTCGACCTCGCCCACCGGCGTGAGAAGGACTCCCTCGACGCGCTGCTGTTCGAGCAGGCTCAGGTAGGTCGCCTGTCGGCGGGACTCCTCGCCGCTGTTACACAGGAACACCGCCAGCTCGGCGCGATCCGCGACCTCCTGGACACCGGCGCCGACGTCGGCGAAGACGGGATTGGCGGTGTCGGGCACCACGTAGGCGAGCAGCCGGCTGCCGCCGGCCCGCAGTTGCCGCGCAGACTCGTTGCGGACGAAGCCGAGGGTGGCGATCGAGGCGAGCACCCGTTCCCGGGTGGGCCGGGCGACCAGCTCAGGCCGGTTGAGCACGTTCGACACCGTGCCCAGCGACACCCCGGCGTGCGCCGCGACGTCCTTCACACTCGGAACGTCCGTCCCGGCCATCGCGCCCCCTCCGGTCGTCCCTGGCCCTTCCCCCGATTGTCGTCCGGATCTCCCCCACGGTTGGCGTTGGCCATCTCGACGGCCTCAGCCGACGGTCGGTTCCTGGAAGACGTCGGGGATGCCGTCGGCGTCGCGGTCGACAGCCTCCCGCTCCGCCAGCCGGCGGTACACCCGGTTACGCGCCCGCAGCACGATCGAGGCGAGCAGTGCCGAGGCCAGCGAGCCGATCATGACGGCGGCCTTGACGTGATCGTTCTCCGCTGTGCCGGCGCCGAAGGCCAGCTCGCCGATGAGCAGGGAGACGGTGAACCCGACTCCGGCGAGCACGGCGACGCCGGCGACGTCCCACCAGGACAGGTCGGGGTCCAGTTCGGCCCGGGTGAACCGGGCGAGCAGGCCGGTGGCACCCATCACCCCGATGGGCTTGCCCAGCAGCAGGCCCATCGCCACACCCAGGCCAGCCGGATCGGTCAGCGCGGCGCCGACGCCGCCGCCCGCGAGCGAGACCCCGGCGGCCATCAACGCGAACACCGGAACCGCGACGCCCGCTGAGACGGGACGCCAGGCGTGTTCGAACCGCTCGGACATCCCGGCGCGCTCGCCGGGGCGGGGACGGGCCGGTACGGCGAACCCCAGCAGAACCCCGGCGATGGTCGCGTGCACCCCCGAGGAGTGCATGAGTGCCCAGCCGACGAGCGCGAGTGGGATGAGCAGCCACCAGCGGGTGACGCCGCGGTTCACCAGCAGCGCGAACACCGCGATGACCGCGAGGGAGCCCGCCAGCGGCGCGGGGCTGAGCCGGTCGGTGAAGAACACGGCGATGATCACGATCGCGAGCAGGTCGTCGACCACCGCCAGCGTCAGCAGGAACGACCGCAGCGCCGCCGGCAGATGCGTCGTGATGATTGCCAGCACCGCGACCGCGAAGGCGATGTCGGTGGCCGTCGGCACCGCCCAGCCCTCGGGGGAGCCGTCCACGGCCAGGCCGTTGACCAGCGTGTAGATGAGCGCGGGCACGAGCATCCCGCCGAGAGCGGCCACGATGGGCAGCGCCGCGCGGCTCGGTGATCTCAGATCCCCGAGGACGAACTCGCGTTTGAGCTCGAGGCCCACCACGAAGAAGAAGATCGCGAGCAGCCCGTCGGCGGCCCAGCTCTCCAGGTCCAGGTGCAGGTGCAGGGACGCGGGGCCCACGCCGGTGTGGACGACGGTGGCATAGGCGTCCCGCCACGGTGAGTTCGCCCAGACCAGCGCCACCACGGCGCCCGCGAGCAACAGCAGGCCGCCGACCGTCTCACTGTGCAGGATCCCGGCGACGTACCGCGCCTGCGGCCAGGTCGGCCGGGCCAGCAGCCGCGGGCGGGACACCGGCGGGCCGGAGCCCGAGGCAGGGCCGCGCGGGTCGGAGCCGGGGGGAACGCTGGGCATCGGCTGGTCTCCTCGGTCGGCGCGGTCGCGCGGCGCCGCCCCGACCTCACAACGGTGACCATCCTGAACCGGTCATCCCTGGCCGTGAGGGCGCGACGTGCCACCTCGCCGACCAGACTTCCCGGCACACCGGGACCGACCCTACCGAGCGCACCGCGACGCTGCCGGCCAATCGGGCGCACCGCTGGATCGAGCCCGGATCCGGCGGACCGCGGCGGCCAGCGCCACCGCGGCGGCGCCCAGGACGTAGCCGCCGGGCCGGGCGTAGACGTCCTCGACGGCCAGGTCCCGGAACAGCGCCATGTACAGCACATACGGGCCGACGGCGACCGCCGCCCATTCGAGCCGGCCGGCGAGGACGGCGAGGGCGACCAGCAGCACCCCGTACCAGGGCTGGGCCGGAGTCGCGACGAGGAAGGCCGCCCCCACCAGCCACAGCGCGCCACGCTCCACCGGCAGGCTGGCGGGCTCCGAGCGCCACACCGCGAGGACGACGCCGGCGAGCACGGCGCCCGCGGCCACCTTCGCCGCCGTCCCGGTCAGACCCAGCAGGCCCAGAAGGAGGAAGCGGTGTCCCTGCGCGTAGCCCTCGACCGACAGGTACTTCGGCAGGAAGCCGACCACGTCGGTTCCCACGACCGCTATGTGCGGCAGATAGGACAGGCCGACGACCGCGGCCGCCGCGCCGAGGACGGCCGCGGGGCGCCGCCGGGCGGCGGCGGGCAGCAGCAGCGCCGGGTAGAGCTTCACCGCCACCGCGGCGCCGAGCAGCGCGCCGGCCGCCGCCGTCCGGGTGGTCGGGCGCGGGCGCGCACCGGGCCGCGCAAGCAGCGCCAGCGCCGCGACGGCGAAGATCACGGCCAGGACGTCGACATGGCCGTCCATGCCGATGTCGATCCCGGCAGAGGGCCCCCAGGCGTAGGCCGCGACCAGGCCGGGATGGTGGCCGAACCGCGGCAGCACCCGAATCAGCAGGCCGGTCAGCAGCAGCGACAGCACCGCGGCGTAGAGCTGGGTCTTGTTCTCCCGCGGCGGGCCGGGCAGATGGTGGACCGCCACGAAGTACGCCTGGGCCACCGGCGGGTAGATCGTGTGCGCGGTCGGGTAGTTGATCCGCGTGCAGCCGGGGCCGCGGCCGAGGGCGGCGCAGCCCGCCGGGTCGGGCCACAGCCAGCCGTCGCGGAGCCCGGCCAGTTCCGGGGAGTCGGTCGCGTAGTGGTAGGGGTCGATACCCGCGGCGGAGACCTTGCCGTCCCAGGCGTAGCGGTAGAGGTCGTCACTCATCCGCGGTCCGGAGGCGAGCGCGAGGAGATGCACGGCCACCGCGCCGACCAGCAACACGGCGGTGATACCGCGTCGGGGCGCGGCCCGGACGAGGGCGGCCACCGCGGCCAGGGCCAGCGCCCACCAGCCGAGAGCCAGGTAGAGGACGGCCGGCCCGCCGGGCAGGGGCCCGGGCTGCGCGATCACGGCGCACTCGGTGGCGAGCGCACCGGCCAGCAGGACGACCGCCACAGCCAGCCACCGGCGCCCGGCGCCCGGCGGGGCGGCGGCAGCCGACACCGACCCCTCGTCCCGCGCTGGGCCGCCGAGACGGATCGTGTCGTCTCGGGTGCGGTGGGGGCTGACGGCCATGGGGCCAGCCTGCCCGCGCTCAGACCCGCCCAGGACGACCGGCGCGCGACATCCTCGAATCGTAAGGAGATGATCAGCGGTCACGGCGGGCCGGCGTGCCTACGGTGCGCGCGTGGATCTCATCGACCGCGAGCTGCCGGCGCCACCGGAGCGGCTGCGCCGCGGGCCGTTCCGTCCCGGCGCCTTCAGTAGCCGCCTGCACGACCCACGGCTGGCCTCGCTGCTCGGCATCTGGCTCGGGGTCGCGTTCGGCACGGCGTTCGCCACCGGGCTGGTCTCGCACTTCATGCAGCATCCGCCGGGCTGGCTGCAGTGGCCGTCCCGGCCGGTGTGGCTCTACCGGCTCACTCAGGGCATGCACGTCGCCGCCGGGCTCGCGTCCGTTCCGCTGCTGCTGGCGAAGCTGTGGACGGTCTACCCGCGGCTGTGGGAGTGGCCTCCGGTGCGCACCGTCGCGCACGCCCTGGAACGGATCACCATCATCCCGCTGATCGCCGGGGCGATCTTCCAGCTCGCGACGGGCATCGCGAACATCGCCCAGTGGTATCCGTTCCGCTTCTTCTTCACCGTCACGCACTACTGGGTCGCCTGGATCACGATCGGCGCGCTGGTCGTGCACATCGCCACGAAGATCGTGGTCGTCCGGGCCAACGTGGGCCGCGGGCGGGCCGGGCGCGCGGGACTCACCGACCGCGTGAGCCAGCCCGAGCCGGCCGGCGACGGGCTGTCGCGGCGCGGGTTCGGCCTCGCCGTGGGAACCGCGGCCGGCGTGATCACGGCGACGACCGCGGGGCAGTTCGTCCCGGGCCTGGGTGGCACGGTGCTGCTCGCGCCGCGCCGGCCCGATCTCGGGCCACAGCACCTGCCGGTAAACCGGACGGCGGTCGCCGCCGGCGTGCTCGTCCTGGCCCGCGACCCCGGCTACCGGCTGACGGTCGTCGGCCCGCGGCCGTTCACTCTGTCCACGGCCGAGCTCGTCGCGCTGAGCCGGGCGACGGTGGACCTGCCGATCACCTGTGTCGAGGGGTGGGCGGCCGACGCGACATGGACGGGAGTGCGGCTCGTCGAGCTGTTGGAACGGGCCGGGATACCGGCCGGCGCGACGGTGCGGGTCGAGTCCCTGGAAACCCGTGGCGGCTACCGGGCCAGCGAGGTCGACCCGCCGCACTCGCGTGATCCCAGGACGCTGCTCGCGACCCGGCTCGGCGGTGAGCCGCTCGACCTCGACCACGGCTATCCGGCGCGGCTGATCGCGCCGAACCGGCCGGGAGTCCTGCAGACGAAGTGGGTGCACCGGGTGGTGATGCTGTGACCGGCCAGGACGCCGACGACTACACCGCTGCCGAGGCCGGAGCCGCTGCCGAGGCCGGAGCCGCTCCGAGACGAGGCGGCGGCCTCGCGCGGCTTGCGGTGGCGCTGACGGCACTCGGCGGGCTCGCGGCGCTCGGCTACGGGATCGACGGCCTGCTGAGCGAGACACGGGCCACCAATCCGCACAACTCCCTGCGGTGGCTGATCGCCGGCGTCCTGGCCCACGACGTGCTGCTGGTGCCGGCGGTCGCGCTGGTCGGGCTGCTGCTGAGCCGCGCCGTCCCGGGTCCGTACCGGGCGGTGGTCCAGGGTGCGCTGATCGTCTCGGGCTCGGTGGCGGCGGCGAGCCTGCCGCTCTGGCGGGGCTACGGCGGCACCCCCGGCAACGCGACGGTCGACGCACTGCCCTACGGGCGGAACCTGCTGATCGTGCTCGGGGCGGTCTGGGCCGCCGCCGCGGTCATCATGGTGTTCCGGCGACGGCGGTCCCGGCGGTCCCGGCGGACTGGACCGGCTCGAGGCATGTGACGTACCGACTCGCCCGCTGCCGCACTTCGGTCACGGTGAGCCCGGCCTCGGCCGCCAGCGGGTCGATGCCGTCCACACCCACGGCGGCCCAGCGGAACGGCGCGCTGGCGAGGGCGGCGGTCTCCAACGTGGTCCAGTAGCACTCCGTCGGCCGCCCGGGGCCGTCGACCTCGACCAGGATCCTGCCGCCGGCGGCGAGCAGCTCCGCCGCCCGGCGCAGCAGCCGCGCGGGATCGCCGCCGATGCCGATGTTGCCGTCCGCCAGCACGATCTCGCGCCAGTGGCCGCTGCCCGGCACGGGGCCGAAGACGTCCAGGCACATCGCGGCCGCCCCCGCCCGGCGGGCCAGCGCGACCGCACCGGCGGCGATGTCGATACCGAGCGCCCGCACGCCGCGGCGGGCGAGCGCCGCGGTGATGCGCCCGGGGCCGCAGCCGACGTCGAGCGTCGGGCCGGCGCAGCCGTCGACCAGCGCCTCGTCGCCCGGGGCGAGCCCGCCGAGCCACAGGTCCAGCGGCAGCGGGCGGCGCCCGCCGGGGTGCGAGGCCCACAGCCCGTGGCCCGGTGCGCGCAGGGCCGCCTCGTAGACCCCGCGAGCATGCGGACGTTCCCTGGTCGAGTGGGTGGTCACCGCTCCCCCGCCGGTCTCGCCGCGGCACCGGGGCACAGCCGCAGCTCGTGGACGGCGGCCGCGAACCGCCCGCCGGGAGCAAGCGCCGCCACCGGGGCCACGTCCGCGGCGGTGTCGACGTCCCGCAGGACGGGCAGCTCGACCACGCCCAGCCCCGCCGCGCGCAGCCGGGCGAGCTGGCAGGCGCCGGTGTCCGGTGTGGACGTCGCCACTCCCCGCACGAGGCCACCGGCCGAGGCGCGCAGTCCCAGCGCCCACCAGCCGCCGTCGAGGGCCCGCCCGAGGACGGCGTCCACGCCGGCGCGCAGCTCCAGCAGGGCCGCGACCAGCTCGTCCTGGCCGATCTGCGGAGTGTCCATCCCGATCAGCAGGGCGGGCTGCCCGCGGACGGCGTCGAAGGCCGCCGCCAGCCGGGTGTCGAAGGAGCCGGTGGCCTGGGCTACGACGGTGAACCCCGGCGGCAGCCAGGGGCCGGGCTCGCCGTCGAGGACGACCACCGGCCGGGCGCCCAGCGAACGGCAGGCGCCGGCGACCGCGTCGAGGGTGTCGGCGAGGGCCGCGGCCGCCAGCCGGGCGGCCTGCACCGGGCTGTACGGCGGGGTGAGTCTGGTCTTGACCCGGCCGGGCACAGGTGCCTTGGCGATGACGAGCAGGTGCGGCCCACCGCCGGAACCAGACCGCCCTCGATCAGCCCTCCCGGGAGCGGGCCGGTCAGGCACCGGCCGGTCGGACGCCGGAGCCGGCTGGCCGCTCACGGCAGCCGGCGCAGGATCGCCGACATGTCCCGGACCGCGCGGACGGTGCCCGTGGCGGTGCCGGTGACCTTGGATTTCCCGCTCCGCGGCAGATACCGGACGTCGGTCTCGACGATGTTCCACCCGGCCGCGGCCGCCCGGGCGACGAGTTCCAGCGGGTAGCCGAAGCGGCGGTCGGTCACCCCCAGGCCCAGCAGGTCGGCCCGACGGGCCACCCGCATCGGCCCCAGGTCGCGGATCCGCACGGCGCAGCGCCGGCGCGCGGCGGCCACGACCACGGCGTTGCCGGCCCGCGCGTGCGCGGGCCACGCCCCGGCGGTGACGGGCCGGCGCCGACCGAGGATGAGGTCGGCCGGCCCCCCGTCCGCGCCCCCGCCACCGCCGGGGCCCGCGGTCAGCAGCCTGACGAGGCGCGGCAGGTCGGCGGGGTCGAGGGACGCGTCGGCGTCGCAGCAGCAGACGATCGGCGCGGCCGCCACGAGCAGGCCGGCGTGGACCGCCGCGCCGTAGCCGCGCTCGGCGACCTCGACCACGGTGGCGCCGAGATCCCGGGCCAGGTGCGCCGAGCCGTCCGTGGAGCCGTTGTCGGCGACGATCGCGCGGTACCCGGCCGGCAGGCGCGACAGCACCCACGGCAGCGCGGCGGCCTCGTCCAGGCACGGGAGGATCACGTCGACCGCGCCGGGCGGCGCACCACTGTCAGCGACCATGGGCCGCACGCTAGTCACCGAACGTGCTCGCACTTCTTACGAAACGAGGACGGCCGGGGCTCGCGACGCTGGCCGCCGCGCCGCGGCGGACCGAAGATTACGAATCCCGAACGTCCGACCGCGCCCGCCGGCCGGCCCGCCCCGCCCCGCCCGTCTACCGTGGGCCCGTGGCCCGTGTCCTGCTCGTCGACGACGACACCACGGTGTCGGACGTCGTCAGCCGCTACCTGTCCAACGCCGGCTTCGAGGTGGACACCGCGGCCGACGGCTGGGCCGCGCTCGCCACCGCCGAACGGCGCCCGCCTGACCTGGTCGTCCTCGATCTGATGCTGCCGGGCCTGCCCGGCCTGGAGGTCTGCCGGCGGCTGCGGGCCCACGGCCACGTGCCGGTGGTGATGCTCACCGCCCTGGGCGCGGAGTCGGACCGGATCACCGGCCTGGAGACCGGCGCTGACGACTACGTGACCAAGCCGTTCTCACCGCGGGAGCTCGTGCTGCGGGTCCAGTCGGTGCTGCGGCGCACCCACGAGCCGCCGCCGGGTGCCGCGGGCCGTCCGGTGCTGCGCGGTGGCGGCCTGGTCGTCGACGTCGCCGGGCGGACCGTCTCCCGGGACGGCCGGGAGGTGTCGCTGACGGTCCGCGAGTTCGACCTGCTCGCGTTCCTGCTGCGGCATCCCGGCGAGGCGTTCTCCCGGGCGGTGCTGCTGGAACGGGTGTGGGGCTGGACGTACGGAGACACCTCCACGGTCACCGTCCACGTCCGCCGGCTCCGGGAGAAGATCGAGCCGGATCCGACCTCGCCGGCCGTGCTCACCACCGTGTGGGGCGTGGGCTACCGCTGCGACCTGGCCACCGTCGCCGGCCCGGCTGTCGGTGCCGACCCGGCCGCGGGCGGCTGAGCCGTGGGAGCGAAGCTGGAGATCGCCGCGATCGCGCTCGCCTGCTCGATCACGGCCCCGGCGCTCGCGGCGCCGGTGCTGCACCGGTTCCGCCGGGCGTCACTGGGCGTCTGGGGAGCCGTGGTGATCGCGGTCGGCGTGATCGGGATGGCCGCCGGGGTCGCCGTCACGGCGCGGATGATGTTCCTCTCCAACCATGATCTCGACGTCGTGCTCCTCGTCGTCGCCGTCTCCGGCACGGTGACCGCACTGATGATTTTCCGGCTCGGGCTGCCGGTCGCGCGGGCGTCCTTCACACTCACCGAGGCGGCCGGCCGGCTCGGGGACACCACCTACCGTCCGCTGGCGACGGAACCGCCCAGCGCCGAGCTGGCGGCGATCGCCCGAGCCCTCGACGCCACCCACGCACGCCTGCTCGCCGCCACGGAACGTGAGCGGGCGCTGGAGGCGAGCCGCCGGGAGCTGGTCTCCTGGGTGAGCCACGACCTGCGAACGCCCATCGCGGGAATCCGGGCCGTCGCCGAGGCCCTCGTCGACGGTGTGGTCGACGACCCGGAGACCGTCGCCGCCTACCACCGGACGATGGTGGCGAACAGCGAGCGGCTGACGACGCTCATCGACGAGCTGTTCGAGCTGTCCAGGCTGCACTCGGGCGCCCTCGAGCTGAGCCTGGAAAACGTCCGCGTCGCCGACGTGGTCTCCGATGTGATCTCCACGGCCGACCCGATCGCCCGCGCCAAGGGCGTCCGGCTCACCGGGCGCGCCGACGAGACCGACCGCTTCGAGGTGGACGTCGTCGAGGTCGGCCGGGTGCTGACCAACCTGGTGGCCAACGCGATCCGACACACTCCGAGCGACGGCACCGTCGCCGTCGCCGCGACGGTGGTGGGCGGGCGCGCCGAGCTCTCCGTCTCCGACGCCTGCGGCGGGATACCGGCGGCAGACCTCGATCGGCTCTTCGACACCGGATACCGCGGCGAGCCCGCGCGGACACCACCGGGCGCCGGGATCGGGCTCGCCATCGTCCGGGCCGTCGTCGAGGCGCACGGCGGCGAGGTGAGCGTCCACAACATCACCGGGGGATGCCGGTTCGTCGTCGGCCTGCCCGTCGCGTCCTGATCCGCCGGCGGCGTGGCGGCGTCAGCGGTTCGTAAGATCCGGCACCGGAAACCGGCGGTAGCGTTCGCGACGTGCGCGTTCTCGTCACCGGCGGCGCCGGTTTCATCGGCTCCCACATCGTCGACGTCCTGCTCGCCGCCGGCGACGAGGTGCGCGTCCTGGACGCGCTGCTGCCGGCCGCGCACCGTCACCGGCCCGAGATCGACGACCGCGCCCAGTTTCTGGAGGGCGACGTGCGCGACGCGGGCCAGGTCCGCGCCGCGCTCGACGGGGTGGACGCCGTCTGCCACCAGGCGGCCATGGTCGGGATGGGCGTCGACCTCGCCGACCTGCCGGCCTACGCGTCGCACAACGACCTCGGCACCGCCGTGCTGCTGGCCGGGATGGTCCGCGCCGGGATCCCGCGGCTGGTCCTGGCGAGCTCGATGGTCGTCTACGGTGAGGGCGCCTACCGGTGCACGGCGGACGGCCCGGTGCGCCCCGCCCCCCGGCGGGAGGCCGACCTGGCCGCGGGGCGATTCGAGCCGCCCTGCCCGGCGTGCGGACGTCCACTCGAGCCCCGGCCGGTCACCGAGGACGCGCCGCTCGACCCGCGCAGCGTCTACGCGGCCACCAAGCTGGCCCAGGAGAACCTGGCCTCCGCGTGGGCGGCGGCCAGCCACGGAACCGTCATCGCCCTGCGCTACCACAATGTGTACGGCCCGCGGATGCCGCGGGACACCCCGTACGCCGGTGTCGCCGCCATCTTCCGCAGCGCGCTGGAGCGGGGCGAGCCGCCGGCGGTGTTCGAGGACGGCGGCCAGCGCCGCGACTTCGTCCATGTCACCGACGTCGCCCGCGCGAACGCGCTGGCGCTGCACCGGCGCGAGGCGGAGCCCGGCCGACTGACGGCGCTGAACATCGGCAGCGGCCGGCCGCGCACCATCGGTGACCTGGCGCATGCCCTCTCGCGGGCCCACGGCGCGACCGAGCCGGTGATCACCGGGCGTAGCCGCGCGGGGGACGTCCGGCACGTGTTCGCCTCCTCCGACCGGGCTGGTGACGTCCTCGGTTTCCGGGCCGCCGTCGACTTCGACAAGGGCGTCGTCGACTTCGCCCACGCACCGCTGCGCACCTGACCAGCGCCAGGAAGGACGTTCGACCCGCCGGCACCGGGTCGAAGAGCGCTTACCGCCCGACCCCGTGATGAAGAAAGTTGCGGGGTGGAAATCCGACGATCCGCAGGCAGCGGATCAGGCGGGAAGGCCAGGCAGGAAGGCGATGAGGGTCGTGACCGGTGATCACAGGACCGCCACCGACGACGCGTGGCGGTCCAGACGGCTGGAGCGGGGCGTCGGGCGGCTGTCCGCGGCGCAGGAACGGGCGGAGGACTCCCGGTTCGACCAGGGGCTGGCCGCGTTGCGGGCCTACGCGCATACTCAGGGCGATACCCTCATCCCGGACGGCTACATCGACTCGGACGGCTTCCCGCTGGCCGCCTGGGCCGCCGGCGAACGCATCGCCCACCTGGAGGGTGACCTCTCCGGCACGCGACGCGACGCACTGGAGCGCATCCCCGGCTGGCAGTGGGAGCCTGTTCGGGACCGCTGGCACCGCACAGGAGAGGATCGCGTATGACCGCTCCGGCCGTCCACGACCAGGAACAAGGCGACCACGAACACGGCGGCTTGGAGCACGGGCTCGAGGGGGCCGAGCTGGACGGGCTGATCGCCTACTGGAACGCGGCGAACTACCTGACCGCGGCGCAGATCTACCTGATGGACAACCCGCTGCTGCGCCGGCCGCTGCGCCGCGACGACATCAAGCCGCGGCTGCTGGGCCACTGGGGGACGTCCCCGGCGCTGAACCTGGTCTACGCCCACCTGAACCGGCTGGTCTGCCGGACCGGCCAGGACGTGCTCTACGTGGCCGGCCCCGGGCACGGCGGGCCGGCGCTGGTCGCCAACACCTACCTGGAGGGCACGTACTCGGAGATCTACCCGAGCGTGTCGCGGGACGTCGCCGGGCTGACCCAGCTCGTGCGGAGGTTCTCGACCCCCGGTGGTATCCCGAGCCACGTCAGCGTCCCGACACCGGGGTCGATCCACGAGGGCGGCGAGCTCGGCTACGCGCTCGTCCACGCGTTCGGCGCCGTGTTCGACCACCCCGATCTGCTGGTCGCCGCCGTTGTCGGCGACGGCGAGGCCGAGACCGGCCCGCTGGAGGGCAGCTGGAAGGGCGTCGACTTCCTCAACCCGGCCCGCGACGGCGCGGTGCTGCCGATCCTCAACCTCAACGAGTACAAGATCGCCAACCCGACGGTGCTCGGCCGGCTCTCCCGGGAACGGCTGAACCACCTGTTCGCCGGCCACGGGTACGACGTCCTGTGGGTGGAGGGCGACGACGTCCGCGCGGTGCACCGTGCCTTCGACGCCGCGCTGACCACCGCGCATGCCCGCATCCGCGACATCCAGCGGACGGCCCGGCGACCGGGTGCCACCGTCACCGAGGCGCCGATCTGGCCGATGATCGTGCTGCGGACCCCGAAGGGCTGGACCGGCCCGCACAAGGTGGACGGCGTCCTTGTCGAGGGGACGTTCCGAGCGCACCAGGTGCCGCTGTCGGGGGTGCGGGACAATCCCGAGCATCTCGCCCAGCTCGAGGCCTGGCTGCGTTCCTACCAGCCCGAGCGGCTGTTCGACGCCGACGGCCGGCTGGTGCCCGAGCTGGCGGCGCTCGCCCCGGAAGGCCCGGCCCGGCTCGGCGCCACCAGCTACGCCAACGGCGGCCTGCGCACCGAGCCGCTGCGGCTGCGCGACTGGCGAACCCACGCGCTCGACATCGACCCGGCGCGGCGCGGCAGCCTCGTCCACGAGACGACCCGGCCGCTGGGCGAGATGCTGGCCGACATCTACCGGGACAATCCGACCACCTTCCGGGTCTTCAGCCCGGACGAGCTGGCCAGCAACCGTCTCGGCGCGATCCTGGACGTCACCGACCGCTGCCTGGTCGCGCCGATCGACCCGCGCGACGACCGGGTCAGCCCGGCCGGCCGGGCGATGGAGGTCCTCTCCGAGCACCTGTGCGAGGGCTGGCTGGAGGGCTACACCCTGACCGGCCGGCACGGCCTGTTCGCCACCTACGAGGCGTTCGCGATGGTGTCGGCGTCGATGGTGATCCAGCACACCAAGTGGCTCCAGGAGGCGAGCCGGCTGGCGTGGCGCGCGCCCGTCCCGAGCCTGAACGTCCTGCTGACCAGCACCTGCTGGCGCAATGATCACAACGGCTTCTCCCACCAGGGGCCGGGGCTCATCGACACGGTCGTGCCGCTCTCGCCGGGAGTCGCCCGGATCTGGCTACCGCCGGACGCGAACAGCCTGCTCTCGGTCGCCGACCACTGCCTGCGCAGCCGCGACCACGTCAACCTGCTCGTCGCCGACAAACAGCCGCACCTGCAGTACCTGACCGCCGACGAGGCCGCCGAGCACGCCGCCCGCGGCGGGTCGGTCTGGGACTGGGCCGGCACCGAGGCCGACCTCGGCCGCGATCCCGACGTGGTGCTCGCCGGAATCGGCGACGTGCCGACGATGGAGATCCTCGCGGCCGCGGACCTGCTCCGCCGGTACGTGCCCAGCCTGGCCGTCAGGGTGGTCAACATCATCGACCTGATGGCCCTGCTGCGCTCGGACCTGCATCCGCACGGGTTCTCCACGCCGATGTTCCGCGCGCTGTTCACCGACTCGACGGACGTCGTCGTCGGCTTCCACGGCTACAGCCGGGCCGTCCACCAGTTGCTGCACGGCCGGGCGAACCCGCAGCGGTTCCACGTCCGCGGGTTCACCGAACAGGGCACCACCACGACCCCGTTCGACATGGTCGTGCGCAACGGTCTCAGCCGGTACCACCTGGCGCAGCTCGCCGTGGAGTTCGCCCGGGCCACCCATCCCGGCACGGACCGCCTGGTCAGCCACTGCCAGGACCAGTTGACGCGCCACCACGCCTACGTCACCGAGTACTTCGAGGACATGCCCGAGATCCAGGAGTGGAGCTGGCCGGGGCGGACGGTCGCACCGGGACTCGCCGAAGGTCATGCCAGCGCGTGACCGCACGCCGGTGAACGCCCGCGCGGAGCGGGGCACCCTGACTGCATGCGATGGAGCACCAGCAACGGATACCGGGTCGAGGAGACGATCATTGCGATGGACGGCGGCCGGCACGCTCGCGTGCTCCGGGTCACCCGCGGCGGCCTGGCTGTCGGGGACTTCGCGGGCTGGGGCGAGCTGCTGGCCGATCTCGACCTCGGCATTCCCTTCGAGGAGAACACGGAGACACCGGTCGGGGGCAGGCCGCAAGCAGCGGGCCGCACCGCCGCATGACGTGAGGAACACCCGCGCGCCGCGGTCCTGAGACTCGGGCGCTAGCCGGCTGCCCGGACGACGGCGACCGGGCAGTCGGCGTGGTGAACGCACTGGTGGCTGACCGAGCCGAGGAGCAGCCCGACGAACCCGCCGTGCCCGCGGGCGCCGACGACGAGCAGGCTCGCGTCGGTGGACACCCGGAGCAGGCCGGGCGCCGCCGCGTCCTCGACCAGCACCCGCTCGACACGCAGGCCGGTGTTCTCCACCTGTGCCCGCGCGACGCAGTCGTCCAGCAGCTCCCGCGCCGACTTCTCCAGGGTCGGGACGTCCAGCCCCACGTACGCCCCCGGGTAGAGCGGGGCCGCCGGGAACCAGGAGTGCACGACACGCAGGCTGGTCTCACGCGACCTGGCCTGCGCCGCCGCCACCCGCACCGCCGCGACCGAGGCCGCGGAGCCGTCCACACCGACGACCACCGGACCCGTCGGCCGGAGGTGACCGGCCCGCACGACGACCACCGTCGACCTCGCCCTGTGCAGGCAGACGTCGGTGACCGAACCGGCGAACAGGCGGTGCTTCCGGTTGGCCCCGTGCAGCCCCACGACCAGCATCTCCGCCTCGGTGGAGGCGTCGAGCAGCGCCTCGGCCGCATCCCGTCGCTCCACCTTCTCGACCATCGCGGTGGGCCAGGAGAGCTTGGCTGCGCGGCCGATCGCGGTCTGCAGCACGTGGTAGGCCGCGGCCTCGGTCTCATGTTCGCCCGCCGTCCCGGCGCCCGCCTTCTCCGCGCCCGCCGTCGCGGTCACCGAGGACACGGCGGGCGGGCAGTGCTTCGGATCCCAGGCGAGCATGACGGTGAGCGGGGAGTCCTGCCTGCGCGCCTGCGCCATCGCCCACCGCAGCGCCTCCTCGGCGTCGGCCGACCCATCCACTCCGACCACGATTCCGGCCATCGCACTCTTCTCCTTCGCTGTGCGAGCTCGTCTCCCTCACGGCGGGGACTCGACGAACGGGCATCTGACAGGGGTCCGCGCCGGCCGGCACGCCGTCCGGGCAGGTGTTCCGGAAAGGGCGGCGCCGGGCGCCGCACGGACGTCAGTCGACGATTCGCCCCGCGGCGGCGACCGTCTCCGCGACGGACACCGTGGTGTCGACGTCGAGCGCGGCCGGCCAGGGGTCGGTCCGATCAGCCATCGACGCGTACACCACGCCGGTCGCATCCGAGGCGTCCCCGCCGGTCCCGCACGCCCGCACGGCCCGCCGGGACGCGATGCGGGCGACGGCGATCCGCGTCGGTGCCACGCAGCGCACCTGCGCCAGGTCCGCGCCGGTCTCCTTTGCCGTCTCAGCCGCGAGCTCCCGGAACCGCCGGGACGACCACGAGGCATCGAGGACGACGCTCTGACCGCGTGCCAGCGCCTGCCGGGCCCTCGTGATCAGCTCGACGTAGCTGCGCTCGGTCGACTCGGCGCTGTAGATCCCCGCACCCGGCTCGACATCGACCGCGACGTCCGGGGCGAGGCCGGCGAGCTCCTTGCGCACCACGTCCGAGCGCAGCAGGACCCACTCGTCCTGCTCGGCGGCCAGGCCGCTCGCCAGCGTCGACTTGCCCGTCCCGGGCAGCCCGCCGACCAGCACCAGCCGTACCCGGCCCCGGCGGAGGTGCGCCAGCGCGATGTCGGCGAGGCGGCGTGCCTCCTCAGCGGCCTCCGGATCGCCCTGGTGGTCACGGATGCACGCGATGCGCACCCGGACGAACGCCCGGTAGGCGATGTAGAGGTGCTCCAGGGACGCCGGATGGGTCTCGCCGGAGAACTCGCGGTAGGCGTCGAGGAAGGTCCGGGCCGCCGCCGGGGCGCCGAGCCGCTCCAGGTCCATCGCGAGGAAGGCGACGTCGGCGAGGACGTCACCGACCCGCAGCCGGCGGTCGAAGTTGATGCAGTCCAGCACCCGCGGGCCGTCGTCCAGGCAGTAGATGTCGTCGGCGAGCAGGTCGCCGTGCCCGTCGCGGATCCGCCCGGCGCGCTGCCGCTCCGCCAGCAGGGGCGCCCGGCCGGCCAGATACCGCAGGGCCAGCCGGCCGATCTCGTCGACGGTGCCGGCGTCCAGGATCGAGCCACGGAACGGCGCGACGGCGTCCATCGCCTCCAGCCACAGCGCCTCCAGGTTGGCGAGCCCACCAGCCCGGGAGATCTCCGGCGAGGTCTCGCACCGCTCGTGGAACGCCGCCATCGTGCGGGCGATCGCGCGCAGCTCGCCGGTCAGGTCGGCGCCGCCGCGCACCAGTTCCGAGAGCTGGCGGTCGGCGGGCATCCGGCGCATCACCACCATGTGGTCGCGCGGGTGACCGGTCTCGTCCCTGATGTCGGCGACGCCGAGGTACACGTCCGGGGCGAGGCGCCGGTTGAGGCGCACCTCGTCCTCGCAGGACGCGAGCCGCGCCCGCCGGGTCCGGAGGTCCACGAAGCCGAGATCGACCGGCTTGCGCAACTTGTAGACGCGGTCCGCGGTGAGGAAAAGGATCGCGGTGTGCGTCTCCACGGTCTCCCGGTTGTCAAGATGGAGCTCCGGAACCGGGTGCTTCTCCACCGCCCCGGTCTCCAGCTCCCCGGAACAATCTGAATGGAGATCGCCGTTGCCTCGCATCGAATTCTTCTGAACCAGCATCCGACGTCTCCAGACGTGTTGTTCGGGACGATATCCGCCACGACCACCGACGTATGGTGCACCGGTACCGGCCGAGTGATCCGGGCTCCGGGATCGTCCGTCGTGGTCCGACGCCCTCCACGGGAAACGATCCCCTATTCGGGCCGAGCCGTCAGGGGACGATCGGGACACCGGGCCGGCGGACCTCCAGCCCCGAGCCGACGGGACCTTCGGGCAACCCGCCACCGGTCACCCGCCACCGGTCACCCGGCACCGGTCATGCGGGCGGACGTCAGCCGGCAGGCCCCGCCGCCCGCGCACGCCCGTACTACTCTCCGGCCTGCTTCATCAGGTAGACGGCGGCCTGCGTACGGCTCGCCAGGCCGAGCTTCTCCAGAATGCTCGACACGTAGTTCT
>NZ_JALKFY010000821.1:0-30640 GCF_023242985.1 Frankia sp. Mgl5
CGTCCGGGTGGGCGGTGACCCCGAGGATGTGCACGGTACGGGAGCCGACGTCCAGGGCGGAGAAGCAGTACAGACGCCGCAGCGTCACGGTGGTCGCGATCTCCGTGCTGACCGGTGGTCGTCCGGTCTGGTGTGGGTGGGTCCATTTCTGTGTGATCAGACGGCGGTGCCACCGTAGGGCGGTCCAGGGGGTGATCGCCGGTGCGCTCGTAGCGCGTCTTGGGCAGGAGCCGGATCAGGGCGGCGGGACAATCAGGCTGCCCCTTTTTTCGCGCGCAGGCTGGCCGCGTCCACGATCGCCGACGACCAGTCCAGGTCACCGGCGGCCCCGTGGGAGTCCAGGATCGCCCGGTGCAGGCGGGCCCACAGACCGGCCCGGGTCCACGCCTGGAACCGGCGATGCACGGTAGGCACCGACACCCCGAACTCGGCCGGTGGATGCCGCCAGGAACATCCCGCGGTCAGCACGTACACCACCGCGGTGAACACCGCCCGATCGGCGCGGTCCCACCGCCCTGGCGGCGCGTGTCGAACCGTGGCAACAGCGGTTCCACCAGCTCCCACAGATCGTCCGGGACCAGCCGCACCGCCAGGCTGTTCTCCATCACATCCATGATCAAAAATGTACCCGGAGAGCCACGCGAGACACCCTCTTAGTACGGCAGGCAACGTACAGGTCACTGCCCAAAACGGGGCTCTGGAGCTCCGGAAGGTTTCCCGCTTCGGGGTGCGGCGCCGGTGGTTGGGCTCAGCTGGTCAGCCTCCAGTTCTCGTCCGCCGGGTCGGGGGCCTGCGGGCCTGGGGGCGGGAGTTCATCGCGGTCGTCATGGTCCCGGGTAGGGGCGTCGCCGAGGTCTGACTGGAGTCGGTCGAGATCCAGGTTGGGGGAGGTGTATTTGAGTTTGCGGGCGACTTTCGTGTGCTTCGCTTTCGCTCGACCGCGTCCCATGGAACGACCCCTTCCGGCCATTGCGCACCCCCGCTACGGTGCTCGTTGTGTCTGATGTCTTCTGAGAACACGAGGCGGCACGGCTCCGCCACATTCTTCGGTGTCGGTTTCATTACCCGAGGTAGTTCTGGACTCTGTGTGAGTGTCAGAGGCGGCACCGTTTCGCCAGGGTCCGCGACGCGATCTGCTGGATCCGGTCGCGGCTTGACCGTCGTGGCGTCGATGGTGGGGGAGTCGAGCTGCCTGCCTCGGATGGCGAGGTTGTCGACCTTCTGGCCTTCTTGACTTGGACATCGCCGGGGAGGCTTGGCGGTGTCGTGCTGTTACGTCGGTCTCCTGGCTGCCTAAGGCTACGGGTCATCTGGCCGCCTCCCGATGTCGACGAATGCCCTGCCGCGGGCGCCGCTCGGTGTACCTCCCATCGGGGCGACGCCGGTGACCATCGGGCCAGTCAGCGTGCTCCGAGATCAATTCGCGTTGGTACCGCGACACCTGCACGTCCTTTGCGGGAAGCAGCTTGCTTGGCGGGAGGTTCGGAGAGGCCGGCTGGTGCCGGCGCGGGGTCGACATGACCCCCATGCCCCCCACGCGGCCCGCCCGCCCTGTAGCGGACGTGCCGGTATCGCACACCGACGCATGTGTCTGACCTGTCCAACTGTTTGACGCTCCGCTTGGTTTCGTCTCTGGCCCGTGGCCCGTGTGCCTATCCATGTGCGGTGAGGGCGTGGGTCGCGGCGGCGGCTATGGCGGGTGTGAGGCGGGCGTGGTCGAGGGGAGGCATCAGCTGTCCGGGCGGGGTGTGCGCGGTCAGGGTGTGCACGGCGGCGACGCGAGCGGCCAGGGTGATGGGCTGCTGTGTGGTGACGGCTGCGGACAACAGCCCGGGCAGGGCGTGTAGTGGTCGCGGGCCGGTGGCGGCTGCGGCGAATGCCGGTGGTGTCTCCGGGCGGCTGTGGAGTACCGGAACACCGACGGGGGGAGCTGCTAGTCCGAGTAGATCGATGATCAGATCGATGTCGGGGGCGAGCCTGTGCAGGGGCTCGATGCCATAGGCGACCGGGTCGTAGAGGGTCAGGTCGCCGATGCGCGCCGCGACTAGCAGGCCGGCGAGGTCTCCGCCCCGAGCCGGATCGATCAGGACGACCCGGGCATGGTGGGGATCGATGGCGCGGGCTCGCAGGTGGGTGAGTGCTGCAGCGGCGACGCCGATGGCGAGGCCGTCGTTGACGGTGTCCAACAGCAGGTAGGGCGCGGAGGTGAGGGCTGCACGGACGGCGTTCACGTGTCGGATGTGAGTGTGGACCAGGACGGTGGCGGCGAAGCCTGGCGCGAGCAGCCCGATCGCGGTGGCAAGTTCAGCAGCGCCGGTGGCGGCGATCGGCAAGGGGAAGACGTCTAGTCCGGTGGCTTGATGCAGGTGGACGGCCTGGGATTCCAGCGCGGGCAGGGCGGTTGCGGACGTGAGCTGCTCGAAATCGAGGACCGCGCTTGCATCGGTGAGCAGAGCTACCCGCCGTGCTCGGCCGGTGTAGCGGTCGGTGTGCCGCGGATGCGCGGCCAGGTGGCGGATGATGCGACGGTCCGCATCGGCGTCCAACAGCGCCAGGTCGTGGCCGGTGCCAGTGGCGACGCCGACCCGCTGGGCGAGTTTGCCGGTGGCTGCCGCACGGAACGCGAGGTCCTCGGCGCCGAGGAGGTCAGCGCCGAGCCGGTCGCGCAGGGTGCGGGTGAGCCAGGTCAGAGTGCTAGCTCCGTCGGCGTCGAGAATGATCCGGCGGGCACCGGTGGGGTCGGGCTCGTCGGCGTGGCACAGGACCGCGCCGGGCGCGTCGGCGATGATCGCCTGCACCGTCACCAGCGCCCCCTGCGGGACCCGGATCCGGATGCTGTACGCCGGGTTCGCCTTGGCCGAACCCGGCGTCAGCATCTCGCCTCCGCCGGCCGCCCATACTCGGCCCGACCCGGACCTGCTGACGCCTGCTTGATGATGCCGCCACGGTGACCCACTCCGATGATCATCGTTGTGTCGCGAGGGGGGTCGACGTGGTCGGCGTTAGTGCTGGTGGGCACAGGGCTACGCGCGGTGCCCGAATCGCCGGCGGGCTCTTCGTGGTCGTCCCGTTCATGCTGAGCTCGTCTCAGCCTGGTGTAGCTGGGCGAGTAGTTCTTGCTGGCTGGTCAGCAACTCGGTGAGGATCCGCCGCGCGGCACGCATCAACTCGGCCACATCCCCGCCGGCCAGTGCGTACACCACCGTCGAGCCATCCCGGGTCGCGGTCACGATCCCCGCCCGGCGCAGCACCGCCAACTGCTGGGAGAGGTTCGAGGGCTCCACCTCGATCGCCGCAAGCAGCTCCCTCACCGGCGTCGGTCCTTCCGTCAGCAGTTCCAGGACTCTGATCCGGACCGGATGGCCGAGCATGCGGAAGAACTCCGCCTTTGCCTGATACAGCGGTACCTGCACCAGTCCCACCGCCCTCCGCTGGACACCGCACCACACCGGACAACGCGCGGGAGTCCCGACCAGCGGACCCGGGACCGACCCACCCCGCACGTGATCACGAGAGCCGCGCTAAGAGGGCACCGGGCAGGAAGATCCCGCCACGTCTGGAGCGCTCCGCACATGAGCTAACCACAATGTCGCCACTTGATGAAGTCTTCAATCCGCATGTGATCGCCGGGAGTGGACTGTGAGCGTGAGGAGGGCCTCCAGTTGGCGATCGTGGAGCTGGCCTGCCTACGGCGGATCTTTGGAGCCGCGTCGCCTGGAGTCGGATGAGGCGCCCACGTTCAGCCTCGTCCCCAGCGCCGCGAGCCGCGGACTCGTAGCGAGTGACGATCGGAGGTCGCGGCAGGCGCCGGGGTGGCAGCGGTGGCCGGTTAAGATCCCGCCCGCCGTCCCTGGCAGCTCTCCGAGATCACGCGGCTGGGTCCTCAAGAGCGGCACGCTCCCCGGCGCGACGAACGCGGGCCTTCGACGAGGCGGTGTCGGTCGTACATGGCTGCTGGACGCGCCGTGCGCGCTCGGTCTGCATTCCCAGCTGCTGGACCAGGTGCGACGCCTCCAACCTGACCTCGGGCACCGGCTCGCTCGCCGGCCACTCTCCTAGCGCCCGGATGCTGTCGGGTGGACCGGGCGTCCGGAAGAACTCCGCCTTCACGGCATCGCGACACGCTCTGCTCGGGGCCGCCCGCCGGCCGGCACGCGACGACATATTGACGATCTTCATCGTCGATAACCTGACAACTTCGTCAGATAGACGAGGTACAGTTCAACCATCCGACAGTCTGTCGAAGGAGTGGGAGATGCCCGTCACGATCCCGGGCCTGCAGTCGACGCCGACGACACACCCGGCACTGTTGGAGTGGGTCGCCACGATCGCCGACCTCACCCAGCCCGACCGGGTTCACTGGTGTGACGGCAGCGACGCCGAGTACGACCAGCTCTGCGCGGAGTTGGTCGACAAGGGCACGTTCCTCCGCCTCGCCGAGGACAAGCGGCCCGGCAGCTACTACGCCGCGAGCGACCCCAGCGACGTCGCCCGCGTCGAGGACCGCACCTTCATCTGCTCGAAGAGCCAGGACGACGCCGGTCCCACGAACAACTGGACCGACCCGGACGAGACGCGCATCATCCTGCGGGATCTGTTCGCCGGCTGCATGCGTGGCCGCACCATGTACGTCGTCCCGTTCTGCATGGGGCCGCTAGGCTCACCGATCTCCGCACTCGGCGTCGAGATCACCGACTCGGCCTACGTCGCGGTCTCGATGCGTGTAATGACCCGGATGGGCCAACCGGCCCTCGACCAGCTCGGACAGGACGGCTTCTTCGTCCCCGCCGTGCACAGCGTCGGCGCGCCGCGCCAGCCCGGGCAGCCCGACGTCGCCTGGCCCTGCAACGCCACCAAGTACATCGTCCACTTCCCCGAGACCCGAGAAATCTGGAGCTACGGCTCCGGCTACGGCGGCAACGCCCTGCTCGGCAAGAAGTGTTACGCGCTACGGATCGCCTCGGTGATGGCCCGCGACGACGGCTGGCTCGCCGAGCACATGCTGATCCTCAAGCTCACCGGGCCTGACGGGAACATCCATTACATCGCGGCTGGCTTTCCGAGCGCCTGCGGCAAGACCAACCTCGCCATGCTCGTCCCGACCATCCCCGGCTGGAAGGTCGAGACCGTCGGGGACGACATCGCCTGGATGCGCTTCGGAGACGACGGACGGCTCTACGCCGTCAACCCCGAGGCCGGCTTCTTCGGCGTCGCGCCGGGCACCGGCCGGACGACCAACCCCAACGCCATAGACACGATCCACAGCAATGCGATCTTCACGAATGTCGCCCGCACCGATGACGGAGACGTGTGGTGGGAAGGGCTGACCGAGAACCCCCCGGCACATCTCATCGACTGGCAGGGCCGCGACTGGACACCACAGTCCGCGACGCCGGCCGCGCATCCCAACGCCCGTTTCACCGCCCCCGCCGGCCAATGCCCGACGATCGCTGCGGAATGGGCCGACCCGGCGGGCGTTCCGATCTCCGCGCTCCTGTTCGGTGGCCGTCGTGCCACCGCCGTTCCGCTGGTCGTCGAGTCCACTTCCTGGCAGCACGGTGTCTTCCTCGGTGCCACCGTCTCCTCCGAGACCACCGCTGCGGCGGCCGGGACGGTCGGCGAGCTGCGCCGCGACCCGTTCGCCATGCTCCCGTTCTGCGGCTACAACATGGGCGACTATTTCACTCACTGGCTTGCCGTCGGCAGCCGCGCCGGGGCGCGGCTGCCGCGCATCTACCACGTCAACTGGTTCCGCAAACACCCCGACACCGGCGCGTACCTGTGGCCCGGTTACGGCGAGAACAGCCGGGTCCTCGCCTGGATCGTCGGCCGACTCGACGGGACCGCGCAGGGCCGCGCGACACCGCTCGGCGTGGTCCCCCCACCCGAAGCGCTCAACGTCGACGGCCTGGACGTGACCGGAGACGACTTCAACCTGCTCCTGTCTGTCGACCGTGCCGCCTGGGAACGTGAAACCGACATGATCCGTCGATACTTCGCCGACCTTGGCCCCCGCGTGCCCGACGCGCTCTGGGTCGAACTCGCGGCCCTCGCCGACCGGCTGCGCTGACACCGTGTCCCACGTCTCACACCCCGCCCCGTGCGCCAACGGGCTCGGTCACCGCCACAGCCTGACGCCAATTGGCAGCATGGGTTTGGCCACGTCGTCTTCGATCGATGCCTGTTAGATAACTGAGCTACGCTGCTCCAATCTGATGAAGTTGTAAGGTTGTTGAGTCGCGTGACGAGCTGTCGGACGGGCGCCATGCCTGACGGGCGACTGGTAGCTGGAGGTCGGAGGAGAGGTCGTATGGCGACGCCGCTGTACCAGCTGAAGGCGGAGTTCTTCCGGACCCTTGGCCACCCGGCGCGTATCCGGGCGTTGGAGCTGCTCAGCGAACGAGAGTGGTCGGTGAGCGAGCTGGTGCCCGAGATCGGGTTGGAGGCGTCGCATCTGTCCCAGCAACTCGGGGTGCTGCGTCGCGCCGGTCTGGTGACGACCCGTAAGCAGGGTACGACAGTGTTCTACACGGTGGCGTCGCCGGAGATCGTGACGTTGCTGGCGGTGGCCCGCTCAATCCTGACCGGCGTGCTACACGAGCAGGCCGACCTGCTGCGTGACCTACTCGCCACCGAGCCCTGAACATCCCGACGGAGTCAACGACCACAGCAGATCACGACCATCGACACGGTGATCTCATCTTGAGAGGACCAGGGGACTGTTGGCCACGACCCAGCCAACAACCACTGCACGGAAAGACCGTCCGCGATCGGGTAGCGCCTCACGGACATCGCTATATTGCGCCACGTGGAGAGGACCTGCTCGGTGGTCGATGCTCTGAGCCCCTCGTGTCTTCCTGGACTCTGCAGGTGCCACGATCTGCGTCCTCGGCGCGGATCCGTTCCCAGCCGCGAAGTAGGACATGGCCGGGTCTCCCGGAAACATCCGCCGCCTCCGGCGCTGAACATGGGTGCTGACTGACATGGGCCGGTCTTTCCGCGGACATGACAAGGCGCCGCCCACAGATCTGACTGCCTCCGACGAAGCCGTAGAGGAAAAGCTCGGAGAGCTCATCACCCGGGGTAAGGAGAACGGTTTCGTCACCTCGGACGACGTCGCCGCTGTGCTACTCGCAGCGGAGCTGCCGCCAGAGAGAGGCGACGTTGTCCTACGGCTGCTCGCGGAGGACGGCATCGAGATCCTCGATGAGGTGGACGGGGACGCTTCAGACATGCCTGGCCGGCGTCGCGAGAGAGAGGAACTCGCGTTCGCGACGCCGCCCTCGGACCCGGTACGGATGTATCTCAAGGCCATCGGCCGGGTGCGGTTGCTGACCGCAGGGGAAGAGGTCGACCTAGCGAAGCGGATCGAGGCGGGCCTGTTCGCCTCTGAGAAGCTTGCCGCCACTCGAAGGACCTCCCCGCGGCTGCGTCAGGACTTGGAAGCGATCGAGCAGGACGGTCAGATCGCCAAGCACAAGCTGGTGGAGGCGAACCTGCGCCTGGTGGTGTCCATCGCCAAGCGGTACGTCGGCCGGGGCATGCTGCTGCTGGACCTGATCCAGGAGGGCAACCTGGGCCTGATCCGGGCGGTGGAGAAGTTTGACTACACCAAGGGCTACAAGTTCTCCACCTACGCCACCTGGTGGATTCGGCAGGCTGTCACGAGGGCCATCGCGGATCAGGGGCGTACCATCCGGATTCCGGTACACATGGTCGAGGCAATCAACAAGGTGACCCGGATCCAGCGGCAGCTATTGCAAGACCTGGGCCGGGAGCCGTCGCCGGAAGAGATCGCCACGCAGGTGGACCTCGCCCCGCACAAAGTGGAGGAAATTCTCAAGGTCGGACAGACGCCGGTGGCCCTGGAGACCCCGATCGGCGCGGAGCAGGACTCCCCGCTTGGAGACTTCATCGAGGACAACGACGCGATTGTGCCGTTCGAGGCGGCAAGTTTCGTCCTCCTACAGGAGCAAATCGACTCGGTCCTACACACGCTGTCCGCCCGGGAGAAGAAGGTCATCCAACTCCGGTTCGGTCTGACCGACGGTCAACCTAGGACGCTGGAGCAGGTAGGCCGGGAATTCGGGGTGACCCGGGAACGGATCCGGCAGATAGAATCAAGAACCCTGGCGAAGCTAAGCCACCCGGCACGTTCACAACGACTACGCGACTACCTGGTATAGCTCTGCTTCAAGCGAGACCGGAGTCGTGGGGTCTGACGTCTGGCCAAGGGCGAGGGCCGCGCTGGTAGCCGGTGTCATCGACTGATGGGTCGAGGTTCGGTCCATCCGCCATTGCCGGCAGGCGGAATCCGCGGGGCGCTGCTGCGGTCTGAGGAAGCAGCGCATGCCAGGCCCCATCGGGCCGGTGCTCAGACGGCGACGGTTAGGAGTCTGTCGGCGTATTCGCGGCGGACGGTGCCGATGCAGTGTTTCCCTGCGCAGCCGGGTGATGACGATGCGGTGTTGGGGTGCGCGCATGGGGTTACGTGAGCGGTCTCCGCCGCGGCAGCACTGTCCTTGGATCTTGCCGGAGGACAGTGCCCCTGAGGCTGTCCGGTCGACGGGCTGCGGGCCGGGCGTCTCGCCGCTTGCCGATGGTGCGCCGGACTCCGCAGGTTGATAAATTTCGCAACTGGCAAGGTAGTCAGTGTTGGGCTGCTGCCCGACCGGTGCTGGAGGACACGGAAGGCCGGGCATGGCCGCGGCCGGTGTCCAGCCGGGCAGCCTGGGATCTGGTTCGGGCGGGACGGCGATGAGGTGACAGGCGATGGGACAGATACCGCTGTATCAAGCGAAGGCGGAGTTCTTCCGCATGCTGGGCCATCCGGTCCGGATCAGGGTGCTGGAGCTGCTGCAGGACGGGCCGATGCCGGTACGGGATCTGCTGGCTGTGATCGACGTGGAGGCGTCGAACCTGTCCCAGCAGCTCGCGGTGCTGCGCCGGTCCGGCATCGTCACCGCGACCAGGGGCGGGCCGACGGTGGTGTATGCGCTCGCGGGTGGGGATGTGGCCGATCTCATGCGGGCGGCGCGTCGGATCCTGACCGAGATGGCCGCCGGGCAGGCTGGGTTGCTGGCGCAGTTGCGCGAAACGGAGCCGAGTTCACTGTGAGTACAGTGATCGCTTCAGGGGCGCGCGGAATCGTGCGGGCACGGGCGTACGGAATGTCGTGCGGTCCCTGTGGGGCGGTGCTGAGGATGGCGCTGTGACCGTCTGCCAGCCGGCTGGTTCGGTTGGGTCAACCATCTGCGGGCGCGGTACATCCCGCCGGGCCGCGTCCGGGGTGGAGGTCTTACCTGTCTGCTGGGCGGTACCACCGGAGGGCGTCGCGGTGCTGCGCACTCGGCCGGAGTCACCCCCTCGCCTGGCCTGCATCACGTCAGCTCCCAGCCCGCTTCACGTGCTCCCCGGGGGGGCTCACGGGCCTGTCGTCCAATGACCCTCACGGCGCGCCTGGCCGCCGTACACGCCGTCGTTGAGCAGGCACCGTCTGGCGGGTTGCTGCCACCGCTGGACGATCCCCGGCTCACGCCGGCGGTCGCCGAAGCCGCCCTGCAAGTTCTGTCCCTCCAGGAGTAACCACCTGGGGATGCGGATCGAGGTCGGTTCGACCTTCTCCGTCTTCTCCATCGTGTACCGCGTCGGCCCGGCGATCGGGTTCGGTGCGATCTCCAACCTCACACCGACTCGCCTACCATCTCGCACCCACGGCATCGCGAATTGAAGAAATATTCATCTCATCATCTCTCCCCGGAAGGGGGCGGAGATCCACACCCTGACGATGATCGGATTGTTCATGTACCCGACCACCCCGCCCGTCCGCAGCACCCCCGCCTTGCCACGATGAGTACCGCTTCCCTACGGTGGGTGGCGTCGCTTGGTCGGCTCCTGCCCGGCCGAGCCGATGCGCTGGCCGTGCGCCGTCAACCGGCCCGGGATCTGATCGCGGGGATGACCGTCGCGGTGGTCGCGCTGCCCCTCGCACTGGGGTTCGGTGTCTCCTCCGGCCTGGGTGCAGCCGCGGGACTCGCGACCGCCATCGTCGCGGGCGCTGTCGCGGCTGTCTTCGGCGGATCGAACCTGCAGGTGTCCGGCCCCACCGGGGCCATGACCGTGGTCCTCGTGCCGATCGTGCACCAGCATGGTCCGGGCGGTGTCCTGACCGTCGGCCTGCTCGCCGGAATGATCCTGCTCGCGCTCGCTGTTCTGCGCGTCGGGCGCGCGATGCGCTATGTACCGGCTCCTGTGGTGGAGGGATTCACCGCGGGCATCGCCGCGGTGATCTTTCTTCAGCAGGTTCCCGCCGCGTTGGGAGTACAGCCACAGGACCGGGACGCGGTGACCGCGGTGGCCTGGGGAGCCATCACCGATTTCGCCCACCGGCCGCACTGGACCGCGGTCGCGCTTGCCGCTGGGGTCGTGGCGTTCATGCTCGTCGGCGCCCGGCTGCGGCCCACGGTGCCGTTCTCGCTGGTGGCCGTGGCCATCACCTCGATTCTGGTCGCGGCGAGTGGGTGGGACGTCGCCACTCTGGGTGCGCTGCCCGCGACCCTGCCGAGTCCTTCTCTCGGGTTCCTCGACATCGCCGCCATCCCGACCCTCGCGACGGCGGCGGTGGCGGTGGCCGCGCTGGCCGCGCTGGAGAGCCTGCTCTCCGCCAGCGTCGCGGATGCGATGACCTCCGGTGAGCAGCACGATCCCGACCGTGAGCTGTTTGGCCAGGGCCTGGCAAACCTCGTCGTTCCGTTGTTCGGCGGAGTGCCCGCCACCGGCGCGATCGCCCGCACGGCCGTCAATGTCCGGTCCGGCGCGTCCTCACGTCTCGCGGCCCTCACCCACGCTGTGGTTCTCGCCGGGATCATGCTTGCGGCGGCGCCTCTCGTGGCACGTATCCCGCTGGCCGCGCTCGCCGGTGTTCTCCTCGCCACGGCCGTGCGGATGGTGGAGGTCGCCTCGCTGCGTTCCCTCGGTCGTGCGTCACGTTCCGACGGCGCCGTCATGATGCTGACCGCCGCGGCGACCGTCGCTCTCGACCTGGTCGTCGCCGTCCTGCTCGGCCTCGTCGTCGCCGGGGCTCTCGCGTTGCGGCAGATCGCCCGCAGCGCGCGTCTGGAGGAGGTGCCCCTGAACGCGGCCGATCACTACGACGCCGACCAGGCTCTGCTCACCGACCACGCGCTGCTCACCGAGCACATCGTCGTCTACCGTATCGACGGACCCGTGTTCTTCGCCGCCGCCCACCGCTTCCTTCTCGAGCTCACCGCCATCGCGGACGTCAAGGTCCTCATCCTCCGGCTTTCCAAGGTCAGCGCGATCGATGCCACCGGTGCGATCGTCCTGCGCGACATCATCGACCGCCTCGAACACCGTGGCATCACGGTCTATGTCTCGGGCCTGCGGCCCGAACACACAAGGGCGCTGACCGCCATCGGCCTGCTCGACCGGCTAGAAAGACAAGGGCGCGTGTTCGACTCCGCCGCGGCGGCCATCCAGACCGCCCGGGACCATCTCCACCACACCGGCACTCTCGCGGAAATGCGAACTCCGACTTCGGGCGCGAGGACTACTGTTCGCGGGGTTCTGTAAGCAGGGGGTCGACAGTGGGCCCTGGGGGTGGCACCCGGCGCGGCGGTATCCCGCGTGGCAACGGGTGTGCGTTCACCAGCGGCGGCCCCAAGTCGGGGCGACATCGGCGCTCACGTCGAGGGACACGTTGCTGCGATCATGGCCCAGAGAGCTCGTCGACGATGTCCACGGGCCACGGCCCAGGCGCGCGGGGCCCGGGCCCGTCCTCGGTGCGGTACGTCGGTAGCCGGATGCTGGGCGCTGCCCAGACACGAGCCTCGCCGCGATCTGGTGGTTGGTCAGGCCTTCGGTGAGCGGCTGGACGACCTGGCTCCGCCCGGGCCCCGGGCCCTGCCGCAGCTGTGCAACAGACCTGAGGCGCTGATGTCCCGCCGTCAAGGGCGGCATCACGAACACCCGCCGGGAGCCACCCGGTCAATTCCTGCCGGATAATATCCCGGGCCGATCATCTGTCTCGCGAATGACATCTTCATCATTGGCGCTTGGCCGTATTCCTTCGGCATCGTGTTACCTGTTGATAGCGGCGGATAGTGCCGTTCGCGTAACGGCTTGGGTGAACCTTGCGGAGGTAGGTAATGGGCGGCATACGGAGGGGCTGGAACGTACGCCGGTCGGTGTGTGGCGGGATTGTCGCATCGGCTTTGGTGTTCGTGGTCGCGGGATGTCAGGAGGGCGTCATCCCGGTCGACCCCGCAGCGTCGCCGCCCGCGGCGGCAGGGGCGGGGACGACCGGGCCGGGGACGACCGGGCCGGCGGCCCAGCCCACGCAGGCCACCGTCGCGCCGGCGCGGATCCTGCACGCGGGGGACTATGTGCTCACGGCGGGTGAGGAGACCGCGGGCTTCGAGAGCTCGGGCGGCGCCGACGAGGACAGCGACAGCAGCGCGATTCGGGCCCAGGTCGCCGCGTGCGTCGGAGTCCCCGACTACAATCCGTCGCCGCCATCGGACGAGACGACGGGCGACACTTTCACCAACACCGAGGAATCCGATTTCCAGGCAATCAGCCGGGCGAAGATTCTTCCTGAGAGCCAGATTCGCCAGAACGCCGAGATCGTGACCAGCCCTGGTTTTGGTGACTGCTACCGCACGGCGTTGGAGGACCAGCTGGCGGGCGAGGACGAGAACGGCTTCACCTACGAGATCGTCGCGGTCGAGACACCGCCCCCGCCGCGGGGGGCCACCGCGCTGGTCCGCACCTCGATGGGCATCACGGACGAGTACGGCACCTACGGTTACGTCTTCGACACGATCTATTTCTATGTCGGTCAGGTGGCCGTCGAGCTGGACGTCACCAACATCCAGGACGTCCCGCCGCCGGTCATCGAACAGGGCCTCATCGACCAGATCGCCGACAAGTTGACCGACCAGTAGCCACCTGGCCGCCGCGCAACCGGTCGGGACAGGGGGCCGGCCAAGGACGACTACCTCGTCGTCGGCGCCCCAGGTGCAGGTACGGGGCCGCCTTTCCCGCTTCGCCGCCTCCGCGTGCGCTGGCGCGTTTCCGGCCGAACATCGTCATCTGCCCACGCGCCCCCTCCAGTACGCAACAGCCTGATGTAGGGATTGCGCCAGGTTGCTCACCCCGCGCATGCTTACCGCACATGGACTACCGCGTACTCGGCCGCACCGGCGTGCGGGTCTCCCCGCTCTGCCTGGGTGCGATGATGTTCGGGACCTGGGGCAACCAGGACCACGACGACTCGATAAAGATCATTCACAGGGCGTTGGACGCCGGCGTCAACTTCGTCGACACCGCGGACGTCTACTCCGCCGGCGAGTCCGAGGAGATCGTCGGTAAGGCGCTGGCCGGCCGCCGCGACGACGTCGTGCTCGCGACCAAGCTGTACATGCCGATGGGACCGGGGCCCAACCGGCGCGGCCTGTCACGGCGCTGGATCGTCACCGAGGTGGAGAACAGCCTGCGGCGGCTCGGCACCGACTGGATCGACCTCTATCAGGTGCATCGTCCCGACCCGTCGACCGACATCGACGAGACGCTCGGCGCGCTCACCGACCTTGTCCGGGCCGGCAAGATCCGCTACTTCGGCAGCTCGACGTTCCCGGCGCACGAGGTGGTCGAGGCACAGTGGGTGGCCGAGCGCCGCAACCGCGAGCGGTTCGTCACCGAGCAGCCGCCGTACTCGCTGCTCGTCCGCGGGATCGAGGCCGACCTGCTGCCCGTGGCGCAGAAGTACGGACTCGGGGTGCTGCCGTGGAGCCCGCTGGCCGGCGGTTTCCTGTCCGGGCGCCACACCCGCGACGGCGGCGAGGTCACGAGCATCCGGATGTCCCGGGTGCCGAACCGGTTCGATCTGTCCGTGCCCGCGAACCAGCGCAAGGTCGAGGCCGCGATCGCGTTCGCCGACCTCGCCGCCGAGGTGGGTGTCACGCTGATCGAGCTGGCGCTGGCGTTCGTGCTGCGCCACCCGGCGGTGACGTCGGCGATCATCGGCCCGCGCACGATGGAGCACCTGGAAAGCCAGCTCACCGGCAGCGCTGTCACCCTGGACGAGGCGACGCTGGACCGGATCGACGAGATCGTCCCGCCTGGCGTCAACGTCAACCCGGAGGACGCCGGTTATGTCCCGCCGTCCCTGGCCCAGCCCGCGCTCCGCCGGCGCTGACCCTCACGTTCGTTCGCGGCGTCCAGAGGTCCGGGATGTTTCCAGGTCTCTGGACACCGCGGAGTAGCGGAGAGCCGCTACTGCAACGACACCTGTGTGTCGGCGACGGCTACCGGGGATCGGGCCGCTCAGCCGGCCGCCTTCTCCAGGACGTGCACGCCGCAGGCACTGCCGAGTCCGATGACGTGGGCGAGCCCGACGCGCGCGCCCTCGATCTGCCGGTCCCCGGCCTCAGCGCGCAGATGCTGGCAGATCTCCCAGATGTTGGCGATGCCGGTCGCGGCGATCGGATGCCCCTTGGACTCCAGCCCGCCGCTGACGTTGACCGGTGTCCGGCCGTCCCGCCAGGTCGCCCCGGAGTTGAAGAAGTCGACCGCGCCGCCCTGCTCGCACAGCATCAGGTTGTCGTAGTGCACCAGTTCGGCGGTGGCGAAGCAGTCGTGCAGCTCGACGAGGTCCAGCTCGTCCGGACCGATGCCGGACTGCTCGTAGGCCCGTGTCGCGGCCTGCCGGGTGAGGGTGTTGACGTCCGGGAGGACCTGGCAGGCCTCCTGCCAGGGGTCGCTGGTGAGCACCGAGGCGCTGATCTTCACCGCGCGCCGGCGCTGCTCCGGGGAGAGCGTCCGCAGCTTGCGGTCGCTGACGACGACCACCGCGGCGGCGCCGTCGCAGTTCGCCGAGCACATCGGACGGGTGTTCGGGTAGGCGATCATGACGTCGTTCATGATCTGCTCGACGGTGAACCTCTTCTGGTAGGCCGCCAGCGGGTTGAGCGTCGAGTGCGCGTGGTTCTTCTCCGCGATCCGGGCGAACAGCTCGAAGCTGGCGCCTCCGTAGCGGTGGCCGTACTCCAGGCCGATCTGCGCGAACACGCCCGGCATCGAGTCCGTGCCGACCCTGCCCTCAAGCGGCGTGATCGCCCCGAACCGCCCGGTGGGTGTCCAGGTTCCGCCCTTGTCCTGGCGCGGAGGAGCGCCGAGCAGTCCGGCGCCCGAGAGCATCTCGACCCCGACGGCCAGGCCGAGGTCCGCCTCGCCGGCCTTGATCTCCAGGAGCGCGACGCGCAGCGCGGTGGCGCCGGTGGCGCAGGCGTTGGCGACGTTGTAGACCGGAATGCCGGTCTGGCCGATCTGCTTCTGTATCTGCTGGCCGAAGCTGGAGCTCCCGGCGGTCAGGCTGCCGGCGGCGAGCACGCCGATGTCCCTGATGCCGACCCCGGCGTCGGCGAGCGCGGCCAGCGCCGCCTCGGACGCGAGGTCGACGTGGTCCCTGCCCGGGTGCTTGCCGAACTTCGTCATCGAGATCCCGAGGATCCAGACGTCCTCCGCCATCGCGGACCTTCCCCTCGTCGCGACGAGCCTGCTCAGGCGGGCTCGAACCCGTAACCGACCGCCTCGACGCCCGCGCTGTCCGCGCCGAGCGGAACGGTCGTCAGCCGCACCCGCATCCCGAGCTTCACCTGCTCCGGATCCGGATCGATGTTCACCAGGTTGCCCCGTACGCGGGTCCCGCCGCAGTCGACGATCGCGGCGACGAACGGCACGGGGACACCCGGCGGGGCCACCGCCACGATCGAGAACGTGTACACCGTCCCCTCGCGCGGGATGTCGACGGAGCGGAACGTGGTGTTGTCGCACGCCGCGCACGCGTTACGGCGGTCGAAATACCGCGCGGAACACTGCTCGCACTCGTGCGCGACGAGATGTGGCTCGTCATCCAGCACGAGATAGTCCACTAGCGAAATGCGATCCGCCACCACCATGCTCCCCACGTCCGAGCGTGCGTCCCGGAAACCACGCACGCATCACGACACATCTACAGGACGGATTTATCGGCCAGGCTACCTGCTTGATTCGCCGTCGTCCATATTTACACTAGGTTGAAGTACATGTACTGTCAACCCGGTTCGCTGGAGGGAGGATGTGGGATGAAGGTTTCCCTGACGGTGTCGGACTTTCTGGACCGGGCGGAGACGGTGTACCCGGAGAGCCTGGGGGTGGTCGACGAGCCGGGCGTGCCGGGAGCGTGGGGCCGGGTGTCCTACGCGGAGCTGGCGGGCCGCGCGCGGGGAGTGGCGGTCGGGCTGGACCGGCTGGGCGTGGGGGTCGGCGAGCGGGTGGCGATCGTGTCCCCGAACTCGGCCCGCTTCCTGGCCTGCTTCTACGGAGTGTCCGGCAGCGGGCGGGTGCTCGTCCCGGTGAACTACCGGCTGGGCCCCGAGGAGATCTCCTACATCCTCGAGCACTCCGGGGCGCGGCTGCTGCTGGTGGACCCCGACTACGCCGAGCTGCTCGCCGAGGCTAAGGTGCCGGACCGGCTGGTCCTGGACGGCGCCACCGACAGCGAGCTGTTCGCTCCGGCGCCGCCGGGAGCGCCGGCCGGGTGGGAGCCGGACGAGGACGCGGTGGCCACCCTCAACTACACGTCGGGGACCACCGCCCGGCCGAAGGGCGTGCGGCTGACGCACCGCAACTGTTGGCTCAACGCCGCCTCGTTCGGCTGGCACACCGGTGTCAGCGACCGGGACGTGCTGCTGCACACCCTGCCGATGTTCCACGTCAACGGCTGGGGCATGCCCTACGCGGTCACCGGGATGGGCGGCAGCCACGTGATCATCCGCAGGATCGACGGGGAGGAGATCCTGGCCCGCGTCGCCGCCGAGGGCGTCACCCTGCTGTGTGCCGCCCCGGCGGTCATCGCCTCCGTCCTCGACGCCGCCGCCCGCCGCGTCGCCGAGAACCGACCCGTCCCAGGGCGGGACACGGTCCGGGTCGTGGTTGCCGGCGCCCCGCCGCCCAGCGCGATGATCGCCCGGGTCGAGGAGGATCTCGGCTGGGAGTTCATCCAGATCTACGGGTCGACGGAGGCCTCGCCGCTGCTCACGATCAACCGGGCCCGGCCCGGCTGGGCGGCGCTGCCCACCGAGGAACGTGCCCGGCGGTTGGCCGCCGCCGGCCCGCCCGCCCTCGGCGTCCGGCTGACCACCGACGCCACCGGCGAGGTCCTCATCCGTTCCAACCATGTCTTCGACGGCTACTGGGACCAGCCCGACCAGAGTGCCGAAGCCCTGCGCGACGGCTGGTTCCACACCGGCGACGGCGGCATCGTCACCGACGCGGCCCTGACTCTCACCGACCGCAAGAAGGACGTCATCATCACCGGCGGTGAGAACGTCTCCTCCATCGAGGTCGAGGACACCCTCTACCAGCATCCCGATGTCGCCGAGGCGGCCGTCATCGGTGTTCCCGACGCCAAATGGGGTGAGACCGTCAAAGCCCTCGTCGTGCTCCGTCCCGGTACCACCGTGACGTCGGAGCAGCTCATCACCTTCTGCCGCGACCGTATCGCGCACTACAAATGCCCGACCTCCGTCGAGCTCCGCCCCTCACTCGAACGCACCGCCACCGGAAAGCTGCAGAAGTTCAAGCTCCGGGCGCCCTACTGGAAAGACCACGAACGGCAGGTCAACTGACATGCCAGGCCCAGCCCGGAACACCCAAAGCACCCAGAACACCCAGAGCGGCCCGCCCGGCCTGTCCGGCGTCCGCGTCGTCGACTTCGGCCACCAGCTCGCGGGCCCGCTGACCGCGCTGTTGCTCGCAGAGGCCGGCGCCAGCGTCGTGCACGTGGACCAGCCCGGCTCGGACCGGGCCTCCGATCCGGTCGACGCCTACGTCAACCGCAGCAAGCGGCGCATCACCCTGGACCTGAAACGCGACGCCGACCGGGCCACGGCCCTCGAGCTCGTGGCGCGCGCGGACGTGCTGATCGAGAACTTCCGGCCGGGCGTCATGGACCGGCTCGGTCTCGGGGCCGCGTCGGTCCGGGCCACCAACGAGCGGCTCGTCTACTGCTCGCTGCCGGGGTTCGCCGGCGACGATCCCAAGGCCTCGCTCGCCGGGTGGGAGGGCATCGTCCAGACCGCCGTCGCCGGTTACCGTCCGCTGCGGGAGCACTGGGATCCCTCGGGCCGCCGGCGGGTGGAGGTACGGGACCCGACGGCGCCGCTGTTCACCCCGATCACGACGGCGTCCAACTTCGGCGCCCTGATGGGGGCGGTGTCGGTCGTCATGGCACTGATCGCGCGGGAGCGCTCGGGCCGGGGACAGCGGGTCGAGATCCCGCTCGCGGAGGCGTTCGCGGAGGCCTACAGCACCATGCTGGGGATGCGGGTGTACGAGAACCCGCTGATGGGCGACAGCCACCTGCTGCGTGACCTCACCTACCAGTGCGCGGACGGCGGGATCATCGACCTCTCGCCGTACTCCAAGTTCGTCATCCCCCTCCTCGCGGCGGCGGGGGTGGCCGAGGAGTGGGAGCGCCTGGGCCTCATCGACGTCGCGGCCCGCGACTTCTCGCTGGAGCATCGTGACCAGGCCATGGCGATGTTCGCGGACCTGGTCCGCAGCCGGCCGGCGTCCTGGTGGGACGAGGTGGCGGCCAAGGCGCGGATGCCGGTGTCGATGGTCCGGACCCCCGCCCAGTGGGTCGCCACCGAGCAGGCGGTGCGGTCCGGGACCGTCCTGACGCTCGACGACCCGCTGGCCGGGCCGACCGTGATGCCCGGCCGCAGCTTCGACCTGTCCCGGGCGCCCGCCCCGCCGCGGCCCCGCCACCTGCCCGACCAGGACCGCGACGCGCTGCTCGCCGAGCTGCGCGGGGCGCCCGCCCGCGTCGGCCACCCGGCCGTGCCGGCGGGGGCCGCGGTGGATCTTCCGCTCAGCGGCTTCACCGCGCTCGACGTCAGCCAGGCGGTCGCCGGCCCCACCGCGGCCCGGCTGTTGGCCGACTTCGGCGCTGATGTGATCAAGGTGGGCAATCCGGTGCCCGCGGTGACCGACGGCATCGTGGGCCAGCTCCACCGCGGCAAGCGCGCCGTGCTCCTGGACGCCAGCAGCGCGCCGGGGGCCCGGCTCACCGCCGAGCTGATCCGGCGCTCGGACGCGCTGGTCACCAACTTCACGCCGATGTCGCAGGCCCGGTACGGCATCGACTACGAGCGCGTCAGCGAGCTGAACCCCGAGCTGGTGCACTGCTCCATCACCGCCTACGGTCTGAGCGGGCCGTGGGCGCACCGTCGGGGCTACGAGAACCAGTGCAACGCGGCCACGGGCATGAGCTGGCGGTACGGGCACCGCTTCGGCTGGACGCTCTACCAGCCGACACCGATCAACGACGCCGGCACCGGCATTCTCGGGGCCTACGCCGTGGCCGTCGCCCTCTTCGCCCAGCTGAAGGGCGGGGGCGGCCAGCAGGTGGGCGCGTCGCTAGCCCAGGGCTCGACGTTCCACCAGGCCCCGTACCTCGTCGCGGAGGCGCAGGGGAGCGCTGAGGCACGGGGGAGTGCGGACGGGCCGGACGCGCTGCGCAACGAGTACGGCAGCAGCGCGCTGTACCGCTTCTACCAGGCGCGGGACAGCTGGTTCTTCCTGGCCGCACAGCCGGGGGAGTTGGCGGCCCTCCTGCGCGTGACCGGTCTCGACGGTCAGGACAGCGCCGGGAGCTGGCCGGACCCGGGCGGTCCACTGGCCCGCGACCTGGAGACGCGCTTCGCGCAGCGGCAGGCCGCCTCCTGGATCGAGCGGCTGGCGTCGGCCGGCATCGCCGCGCACGTGGTCGTCTCCATCGACCAGGCGGTCGACTACCTGCACCGCCGCGGCGTGGTCTACTTCGAGCGCGGCCCGGGCGGGACCGACGTGCCCAGGCCGGGCATCGGCCGCTGGCTGTCGGAGACCTCGCCGGTGGTGGGCACGAACCCCGGGCCGATCGGCTCCCAGGCCGTCGAGATCCTCGCCGCCCTCGGGCTGACCGAGCCGGAGATGAAGGAGCTGGCCGAGGCGAACGTCCTCTGCCTGCCGGACGGGCTGCCCGAGCTGCGCAGACTGACCTGACCGGAGGCGGGTGTCTGGTCGCCGGAGTCCTCGACCGCGGATACGGTCGCCGGGTGCCCGATCCGATCTTCGCTCATCCCCGCCTTGCACCCATCTATGACGCGCTCGACGGAGAGCGCGACGATGCGACGGCCTACCTCGGCATCGTCGACGAGCTAGGCGCGGACCGTGTCCTTGACGTCGGTTGCGGGACGGGCTGCCTGGCGATCCTGATGGCCGAGAGCGGTCGTACGGTCGTGGGTGTCGATCCTGCCGAGGCATCGCTGGAGGTCGCGAAGTCGAAGGATCGAGGTGGAAAGATCACCTGGGTGCATGGAGATGTCACGGCTGTCCCGACGGCCAACATCGATCTCGCAGTGATGACGGGGAATGTGGCGCAGGTTTTTCTCACTGACGACGAGTGGATCCGGACTCTCCAGGGCGTCCGGGCCGCACTTCGCCCAGATGGCTACCTCGTGTTCGAGACAAGGCGCCCTGAACGTCGGGCTTGGGATGAATGGGCTGCAGACGCTGGTCAGGTCACCGTCGATATTCCAGGGGTCGGAACGGTGGAGCGGCACTTCCAGGTTACCGACGTGAGCCTTCCATTCGTTTCTTTCCGCTATGTATACAGGTTCCTGTCGGACGGATCGGTTGTCACCTCGGACTCGATCCTTCGGTTCCGCAGCAGGGCCGAAGTGGAGACGAGCCTGGTCGCTCATGGCTATCGAGTGCTGGATGTGCGAGAAGCCCCTGATCGCCCAGGTCGCGAGTTCGTGTTTATCGCGCAGCGCGTGACCTGAGACAGCACCTTTCGGCCAGTGGCCGGACGATCTCACCGGCAGCGCTGATCGCAACGTGGCTCCCGCATGGTCGGCACCAGGCGACCTGGCTGCCAGGTCCGCGCCGTGACGGCTCCTGTCGCGCGCTGGCGGGCGACCGCCGACGGCGGACCGCAGACGGGGGTCAGGGCTCGACGACGACGCGGAGGACACCGCGGGAGCGGTCGCGTGCGGTCTCGAACGCCACCACGGCGTCGTCGATCGGGAACCGGTGGGAGATCAGCATCTGGGGGATCTCCGGCCGGGCGGCGAGCATGTCCGCCACCTCCGCGAACTCGCGTCGGCCGTCGTGCGCGCTGTACCCGAGCGACGGCCGCAGCGCGACCTCCTTCAGAGCCAGCTCGGAGTGCGGCAGCGTGACGCCCTGAAGGATGCCGGCGTAGACCACGGTCCCCCGGCGCCGGGCCAGCTCGATGCCGCGGTGCAGCGCGCTCTCGCTGCCGCCGGTCTCGATCACCACGTCGTAGTCCGTTCCGGGGGCCACCGCACCGAGGCGTTCGCGGGCCTCGTACTGATGCGGATGGCGTGCCTCGACGGCGACCTCCGCCGCGCCGAGCGCCTGCGCCGCCGCGGCGGCGAGGATGCCGATGCCGCCCGCGCCGACGACCGCGACCCGGCTGCCCGGCCCCACCCCGCCGAGCCGGGCGGCGTGCCACGCGACCGACCCGGGCTCCACCAGGCAGGCGTCGCGCAGCGCGAGCCCGGTGGGCAGCGGGGTGAGCGCCCGGCGCGGGGCACGGAAGTACTCGGCCATCCCGCCGGGCGCCGTCATTCCCAGCGCGCTGCCCAGCAGGGTGTCGCAGAACTGCCGGTTCCCGGCGTCGCAGTGGGCGCAGTTCGCGCAGCCGGCGATCGCCTCGACGGCGACCGGCGTGCCGTCGGCGGTGACCCCGGCGATTTCGTGCCCGGCGATCTGCGTGCTGCCGTAGTCCAGATACAGGAAGTCCGACGCGCAGATGCCGACCGCCGCCACCCTGATCAGCTCGCCGTCGCCGGCCGGCTCGTCGACCTCGACCATCTCGACGCCCGGCGGCGCGTTGCGGACCGCCTTCATCAGTGAGCCTGGCCGGGTGCGCGGGTGCCGTCGGGTCCGTCGACGGACGCGGGCTCACGCGGGCGACCGACGGCGCCGCAGTCGGTCAGCTCGTCGATCTCGGACGGGCTCAGCCCGGCATCCTCCAGCACCGCGCGCGTGTGCTGGCCCACCGGCGGCGGGGGGTAGCTCTCGGCCGGCGGCCGCTCGCCGTCGGCGTCGCGCAGGCGGACCGGGGAGCGTGGGACGGTCAGCCCGCCCACGTTCTGCAGCAGGCCCCGGGCGGCGACGTGCGGATCGCCCGCCAGGTCCGTCCCGCGGTTCACCCGCACCACGCTGGCGCCGAGGGGGCCGAGCTTCGCCACCCAGTCCTCGGCCCGCGCCGCCCGGAACTTCTCGGCGAGCCGCCCGGTCACCGCCTCCGGGTCGTCCCACCGGTGCAGGGTGGGGGCGAGCTCCGCCAGCCCGAGCCCCGTACACAACGCCGCCCAGGTGCGCGGCTCCGCGGCGGTCACGGCGACCCAGGTGCCCTCCGCGCACTCGTAGAGGTGTCGGTCCGGGCCGGCGGGAACGCCCCGCGGCCCGGTGTCGAGGATCCCGTCGGCGGAGGACAGCAGCCAGGTCGCCGACTCGGAGAGGCTGATGTCGAGCTGGCTGCCCCGGCCCGTCCGGTCCCGTTCCCGCAGCGCGGCGAGGATGCCGACGCTCGCCATGAGCGCGCCCACGGGGATGGGGAGGATCAGCTGCGGGTGCCAGGGCAGGTCCGGCTCCAGCGCCGTCAGCAGTCCCGAGTGGGCCGCGAACGACAGGTCGTGGCCGGACCACTGCGCGTACGGCCCGTCCTGGCCGTAGCCCGTGATCGAGCACCAGACGAGGCCGGGTGCCCGCGCGGCCGCGTCGGCGTACCCGAAGCCCCGCTCGGCCATGGCGCCGGGCCGCTCGTTCTCGACGAGCACGTCCGCGTGTGCGGCCAGGCGCCCGAGCACCTCCAGCCCGCGGGGATGACGGAGGTCGAGGGCGATCGACCGCTTGCCGCGGTTCAGCCCGATCGGGCCGTCGAACAGCCGGCCCTTCGGCGACTCGACCCGGATGACGTCCGCGCCCAGGTCCGCGAGCAGGACGGTGCAGAAGCCGCCGGGTGGCAGCCGGGTGAGGTCGAGCACCGTGACCCCGCTCAGGGGCAGCTTCGGATCAGGATCAGTCATCGGTCCCTCCTGGGGCCTGTTCGCGGCGTTGGGTCACCGGGCTCGTTCGCGGGACCGCCTCAGGCGACCCTCGGCAGAACCTCGCGTTCGAACAACCGGAGGCTCGACCAGGCCAGGTCGATCGGCATGCCCCCGCAGAGCGGGTGGAAGTTCGCGAACGGGGTCCGGGACGCCCGCAGCTCGGTGACGAGCTGATCGGGCGTCACGATGCGGAACTGCCCGCTCGCCCGCAGCTCGTCGACGTCGGCGACCGAGCGGTAGGGAGACGAGACGTCGTCCTGCGCCTGCCAGGCGCCGTAGGTGTTCATCTGGTGCAGGAAGTAGGGCGCCATCTGCTGCCAGCCCTTGTCCGGGTCCTCCGCGAGCACGGTCGTCCGGGTGGCGCCGATCGGGCTCGGGCCCGGGTCCGGACGCCCGAGCCGTTGGACCTCGTCCCGGTAGAACTCCCACACCCGCAGGTCCGAGGGGATGAAGCCGTCGGCGATGCGGGCGGCCCGCCGCGCGGCGGGCTCGCTGCTGCCCCCGAGCGAGATCCAGGGGCCGCTGGGCCGGTAGGGGCCGTGAGGTGCACCCGGCGCCCGCGGTAGTCGAAGGGCTGTCCCGAGAACGCCGCCTTGAGCGTCGTGACCACCTCGGTGACGCGACGCGGCCGCTCGCTCATCGGAACGCCGAACAGCTCGAACTCCTCGCGCACGTAGCCGGCGGCCACCACGAGGTCGACCCGGCCATGGCTGAGGTTGTCGAGCACGAGCAGGTCCTCGGCGAGCCGGAGAGGATCGTGGAACGGCGCGATGAGCGCCGCGATGCTGAACCGGACGGTCCTGGTGCGCGCGGCCATGGCGGCGAGCATGACGACCGGGCTCGGCAGGTAGCCGTCGGCGGAACCATGATGCTCGGAGAGGGTGACGGCGGAGCAGCCCAACCGGTCGGCCCATTCCACCATGTCCAGGGCCGCGGTGTAACGGTCCGCCGTCGTCGTGCCGGCGAACTCGGGGTTGCGGAAATCAAAACGCAGTGCGAATCGCATGCGATCCACCTTCCATCGCCGGGTGCCGGCGCCAGCAACGGCGAATCGCGGGACCCGTGACCATCGGTGGGTACCGGACGGCTCCTGCCGCCGCGGTACCCACCAGGCGTGTAGCAGGACGACGGCGGCCGGCGACGTCATGTGTCGTGTCCTGCCGTGCCGTGCCGTGCCGCCTGCGGCGTGCTCGCTCCGGCCCCCGCGCCGGATTAGCGGCCGAGGAAGTTGTAGAGGTTGTCCCGCATGATCTTGCGGATGGTGGTCTCGTCGAGGTGCTTGATCAGCGAGACGTACTGCATCGGGTCGGGGATGCCCTCGGAGTGCGGGAAGTCGGACCCGAAGACCAGGCAGTCGGCCCCGACGACATCGATGGCCTTGGACACGTTCTCCTCCGGGAACGGCGCGATGACGCAACGCTCCTTGAAGATCGACGAGGGGCGCCCGGGCAGGGTGCCCCACCTCGGCTTGCGGCCGAGGAGCATCGCGTGATCGAGCTTGCGGAGCAGGTAGGGGAGCCAGACGGTGCCGAACTCGGCGATCAGCACGTTGATGTTCGGGAAGCGGCCGAAGAGGTTGTGGTACATCATGGCCGTGACCGTGTCCATGATCGGCCGGTCGCCCCAGTAGGAGACCCACTGGAACCCGTCGAAGTGCTGGTAGCGGGCGTTCGGGTCCTCGCTCCACTCGGCTCCGTGCCGGGCGTAGGTCCCGCCGAGGTGGACCGCGACGCGGACGCCGGCCTCGTTGACCCGCGACCAGAACGGGTCGAAGTACGGGTCGAACGGGGAGCGGCCCCAGGCCGGGCCGGGCTGCAGGTCGACCAGCTGGGCGCCGCGGTCGAGGGTCCGCTCGAGCTCGGCGACCGCGTGGTCGATCTCGAACAGCTGGATGGGCACCGGGACCAGGATCCGGTTCTCGTGGGTGTAGCCCCAGTCCTCCCACAGCCAGTCGTTGAACGCCCGGTTCACCGCGTAGCCGGCCTCGACGTCGCCGCGGCGGAAGGCGCTCTCCCACCCGGTCCCGACCGCGTGGAGAACGGCGACCTCGACGTTCTGCATGTCCATCAGGGTCAGCCGCGGGTCCTTCTTCTCGAAGGCCGGCCGCATCGCGTTGTACCGTTCGACGAGCTGCGCCCGGCTGAGCTGGTCGAGATCCTTCATCGGGTTCAGCTTGTTCAGCATCGCGCCAGGGATGGGAATGCTTCCCTCCATGGCGGGAAGCTCATTGATGTCGACGCCGCCGTGGCCACCCTCGGGCTGCGAGTGGACGCCTAGGGTCCGCCTCTCGTGGTCGAGTTCCTCGTCTTCCTCGTGCTCTTCCTCGGTGAGCATCCGGGGCTCGCCGGGCAGCCAGGCGCGCTCGATCATCTCAGCGGAGAGGTATCGCGACGTGGCGTCGGACGGGGCGTACAGATGATGATCGGCGTCGAATATGCCATAGGAGAGGCTCTGCTCAAGATCCGCGACGTAGATACCGCGCGATCCGAGCTGAGGGGTCTCAGTCAACGGGCCCTCCACGAGTTCGTCATGATCGGAATATTTAAACTCAGTCTAACTCCTGGAGATGTCGGCACGCTACCCTGTCCGTCGCGCCCACTTGCTACCCGCCGGCAGGTCCGACGCGTAGACTCCGCCTGTGCGCGGGACTGCCCGGCGCCATCCGGGCGCCGGTCGGGAACGCCGCCGTACACACCGGCATCCCGTTATCGATGGCACCGGGAGCGGGCCTGGCGGGTTCATCGGGTAAGGTCTGGTGGCGGCGTTGTCCGACCCGTTGGCAGCCGCCGTGCGGCCACGATGGGAACGCGATCGGTGGGCAGGCGAACTCGCCGCGATTCATCCGGATGCGGTGGCGTTATCCGCGGCGGCGGGCGCCTCTCGTGGCCGAGCCTGGCGGAACGCGGCCATCTCGTCGCTGTGGGACTCGACGGTCCCGGCGTCCATCCGGGTGATGTCGTATATGTGAATCTCCCGACCGCGCGGCGCGTGTCCCACGGGTGGGTGAGCTCTACCGGTGGGCTACCGCTACATCGCCGACCGCCGGACGGACATGATCGCGACCGGGCACGCGCACGTCTACGTCCAGGTATGCGAGATCGAGAGGTCCAGGCGACGTTCGAGGTCGCCGACCATCTCGGTCGGCCGGAGTCGGGCAGGATCGGACCCGGGCCCTGGTCGAGGCCAGGAGGACCGGACCACCTCGGCCCGGCCGTGCACCGGAAGGCCCCGGATCAGTCCGGAAGGTTGACGTCGGGGTGCAGCCCAGCCGTCACGATCGCCGCCCGGAGATGCAGCGCCTGATTCAGCTTCGGCAGCCGTCCGTGAGACCACTCCATGATGCAGTCCACGACTAGCGCCTCGAGAATCTGCGCCATCTCGGACGGGTCTACCCGCTGGGTCACCTCGCCTTTCTCCTGGGCTTTGGCGAACAGCTTCTCGAAGGCTTCCGAGAAGGCCGGGCCGCTGTACGAGGCGTGGATCCGGTGCGGTCTCCGGAACTCGGCGAGTGCGCGGCTGACGGCCGCCGGGGGAGTGCCCTTGATGTTGCGCGCGACGGCGTTCAGCACAGTGCGCAGCGAGTCGTCGAGACTGCGGTCGGAACGGACGCAGCGGTTCGCCGACTCGTTGAGAACGGTGGCTGTCTCGGCGCCCATCTCGAGCAGAATGTCTTCTTTGTGCGCAAAGTGGAAGTAGAAGGTTCCCTTTGTGACCCCGGCCGCCTGGCAGATCTCCTCGACCCGCGTGTCCTCGATACCGGTCTCGAATCCGCGCTCGGTCCACAAATGCAGCGCGGCGCGCACCAGGCGATGCCGGGTCTCCCGGGATCGCTCCTGTAGAAGGCCCGCTCGCCGGCGCGGCTCATTCGAAGTGCTCACCGTGCGGAGTATACCGGTACCACCAGGCCCGGTGGTTCCCCCCGCTCGCCCGGGGCCGACCCGTCGCACGGGCGGGCCGGCCCGTGCGACGGGTCACATCACGTGTTTTCAAGCCACCGCCGTGCGTTATGAAGAACCTCACTGAACGGCTTGCCGCGGTCGAAGCTCGGCTCCCGGGGCAGGCCGAGAACGCGCTCGCTGATCGCGTTGCGCTGCATCTCGTTGGAACCGCCGGCGATCGACCAGACCCGACTGTTCAGATAATCCAGCGCGGCGCGGCGCCCGTCGTCCCCGCGCCAGACAAGAGGCATCCCCTGCCCGATTTCCATGACGAGACGGGCGCGCAGCGGGTCGTGCACGCCCGCCGCGAGCTTCCAGTAGGAGGCGATGCCGGCCGCGGGCTTGTCGCTGGAGCGCAGAAGTCCGGTGAGGCGCCGGCCCAGCTCTCCCCGGGCCCAGTCCGCGGTGTGGATCCGGGCGATCGCCTGACGGGCGACCGGATCGCCGGCCCGGCCGGCCGCCCGGGCCAACTCCAGCAGGAACGGGTCGATCTCCGCGGCCTGCGCGGGCGGCATGTTGAGCGGGTCGTCGCGGCCCGCGCCGCGCTCCACGAGCAGCATCGTCTGGGCGACCGTCCAGCCCTGGTCCACCTCGCCGATCACCTCGTCGGCGCTGACCCGGACCTCGTCGAGGAACTCCTGGCAGAACTCGGCGTCCCCGGTGATCTCCCGGATGGGCTGGATGGTGACGCCCTCGGCCCGCAGGGGGACCGCGAACCAGGTGAGGCCGCGGTGCTTGGGCGCGTCCCAGTTCGTCCGGGCCAGACACATCCCGTAGTCGGCGTAGGAGGCGCCGCTGGTCCAGATCTTCGCCCCGGTGATCAGCCAGTCGTCGCCGTCCCGGACCGCTCTCGTCGTGATGCCGGCCATGTCCGAGCCCGCGTTCGGCTCCGAGAACAGCTGCACGAACAGTTCGTCCCCGGAGAGGATCCGGGGCAGGTGACGGGCCAGGAACTCCGGCGACCCGTGCCGGATCAGGGTCTTGCTGACCGGGCCGTAGGTCGTGCCGCCGGCGTGGCCCAGCTCCGGCGTGCGGTAGCCCGCGGCCTCCTCGGCGAAGGCCCGCGCGTGCTCGTCGCTCAGCCCCTGGCCGCCGTACTCCCTGGGCCAGTTGATCCCGGCGTAGCCGGCCTCGTGGAGCTTCTTCTGAAGTGCCCGCTCCGGCAGGTAGTCCTCGGCGGTGTGCGAGCCGGAGCCGTCGCCGCGGACGAGGCCGGACTGGCCCTGGTCGCGGGGCTTGAGGTTCGCGGCGAGCCAGGTCCGGGCCTGGCGGCGGTAGTCCTCGAGATCGGGCTGGTCAACCATGACGCCTCCTTTCCTCCGTCGTTCTCTACAGGCCGGCCAACTGACAGACCCGCTCCCGGTGCCAGGTGGGCGAGCCGTACAACGACGCGTCGGCGGTGAGACGACGCAGATAGAAGTGGAAGTCGTGCTCCCACGTGTAGGCGATGCCGCCGAAGTGCTGCCAGCAGTTGTGCGCGAGCTCGACCGCGGCATCCGAGACGAAGGCCTTGGTCATGCTCGCCGCGTGCGCCGCCCCGACGCTGTCCTCCTGGACGGCCCGGGCCGCCGCGCTGACGACGGCGTGGCTCATCTCCAGCGCGAGGCTGCTGTCGGCGAGCTGGTGCTTGATCGCCTGGAAGGAGCCGATCGGGCGGCCGAACGCGATGCGGTCCTTGCAGTACTGCACGGTCAGGTCGAACAGGTACTGCATGGCCCCGGCGGTCTCCGCGGCGCTGAGCACGCCGGCGAGCTGGAGCTGCTTCCCGACCGCGTCCGCGGCCGCACCGGGCGGGCCGAGCAGCGCGGACTCGTCCAGCAGGACGTCGTCGAGGCGGACCTCGCACAGCCGGCGGCTCAGGTCGAGGCCGGAGAGCACCTCCACGGTGACGCCCGGGGTGCCCGTCGGCAGCAGGAACTGGGTGAGACCTTCGGAACCGGCGGCGGTCAGCAGCAGCCACTGCGCCGACTGGGCCTCCAGGACCAGTCCCTTGCGGCCCGCCAGGCGGTAGCCGCCGCCCGGTGCCGCCTCGCAGGTGACGCCCCGGGCCCCGGACCAGTCCCCGGCCGGGTCGGCGACGGCCCACGCCACCGCGGCCTCCCCCGCGATGAGCGCGGGCAGGATCTTGGCCTGCTGCTCCTCCGAGCCGTGGGCGCTGAGGGTCGCCACGGCCACGTTGGTGTCGATGAAGGTGCCCGGCTGGAGGAACCGCCCGCGCAGTTCGGCGAGCAGGGTGGCGTCGAGGACACCGGCACCGGACACGCTCCCGCCGCCGAGCGACTCGGGGGCCAGGAAGGCGAACCAGCCCAGCTCGGCGGCGTTCTCCCGGTAGGAGGGGGTCGACCTCGCCGCCCGAGTCGATCAGTGCGCGCACCCGGTCCAGCGATAACGTCGAGTCGATGAAGCGCTCGGTGGTTTCCTTAAGCAGGCGCTGGTCGGGGCTGAGATCGGGGTCCACGCTGTTCCCTTCGGTGCGGTGTCACATGGTGACCGAGTAGCCGCCGTTGACGGGGTAGGTCTGGCCGGTGATCCACGAAGCGGCGGGCCCGGCGAGGAAGGTGATGAGGCCGGCGACATCTTCGGGCTGCCCGAGCCGGGGGATGATGTAGCGCTTCAGCTGGCGTCGCACGCGGTCCGCCACCTCGTCCGACTCACGGGCCATGGCCTCCAGGCCGATGGTGTCGACGGTCCCGAGCGCGACGTTGTTGACGGTGATCCCGTCGCGGCCGACCTCCCGGGCGACCGCCCGGGTCAGGCCCGCCGCGCCCGCCTTGGCGGCGGCGTAGGGGGCCATGTGCGGCTCGCCGACCCGTCCCGCGTCCGAGACGATCGTGATGATCCGCCCGTGACTGGACGCGATCATGTGGGGGAGTGCCGCGCGAATGCAGTTCATCACCCCGAACAGGTTCACCGCGAAATAGCGGTCCCAGTCGGCCGGCTCGGTGTTCGCGAACTCGCCGAGGCTGACCGAGGGACCGCGCACACCCGCGCCGGGCGTGCCCGGTGCGGCGGCTGCGGCGGGCGCCTTCGCGTCCCGGACCGCGGGCCCCGCGTTCCCCGCGTTGTTGACCAGGATGTCGACCGGCTCGGCGGTGATCGCCTTGGTCGCGGCCGCGTAGTCGGAGACGTCGAAGGGACTGGCCACCGCGTTGCCGCCGCTCTCGGTGATCTCCTTGGCGACCGCCTCGGCCCGGTCGGACACGTAGTCGTTGACCAGCACCCGGGCGCCGGCGGTCGCCAACGACAGGCAGATCGCCCGCCCTACGCCCTGCCCGCCGCCGGTGACGACGGCCGTCTTTCCGCTGAGATCAATCGTGAAGCTCACGGGGGTGCGCTCCTCTGGTGGTCGCGCCTCGGAGAGGAGCCGGATGCGTTCCGGTTCCCGGGGGATCCTTTTCCGGGGGATCTTTTTCCAAGGGATCTGTCGCGAGGGTCTGTCAGGTGATGGCGCCGTCGATTTTGAGTTTGATGATGGTGTCGTCGGTGTGGCCGAGTTCGTGTAGGAGGGTGTCG
>NZ_JALKFY010000822.1:0-30590 GCF_023242985.1 Frankia sp. Mgl5
CCTGTCGCGGGGCGGGCCCCCGCCCCCCCCCCGGGGCGGGGGGGGGGGGGGGGGCCCCGGCCGCCCGCGGCGGCGGTACCCGTCGGCGGCGCTGGCGGCTCGTCCGGTCGGCGGACGGGTCACCCGTGGCCTCGGCGAGATCATGATCACGGCGGGTGTGGTCGTGGTGCTCTTTCTCGTCTACCAGCTCTGGATCACCGACATCCTGGCGGCCCGGACGCAGAGTGACCTCCGCCAGGACCTGACCACCGCCTGGGCGCACAGGCCCCCGCCCCCCGCGCCCACCGGTGAGACCGGCCCGCCGCGGGCCGTGCCGCCCGTCGACCTCGGTGAGGGGCTCGCGGTGCTACGGGTGCCGCGCTTCGGCGCGGACTACGCGCCGGTCATCGTCGAAGGCGTGTCAGCGGACGCGCTGCGCCGCGGACCAGGGCATTTCCCCGGGACGGCGATGCCCGGCGAGGTGGGGAACTTCGTCGTGTCCGGCCACCGTACGACGTACGGAAAGCCGTTCGGTCGGGTGGACGAGCTGCGGGTGGGCGATCCGATCGTGGTGGAGGTCGCCGATCGGTATTTCACCTATCGGGTGACCCGGTCGGAGGTCGTCGACCCACACCGGCTGGACGTGACCTACCCAGTTCCGGAACACCCCGGTATTGCGCCCACCAGCGCAATTATGACGCTGACGACCTGTCATCCGCGATTCTCGGCACGGAGCAGACTCATCGTCTTCGCCGAGCTTGACCAGACAACTGACAGGGCCGACGGACCACCTCCGGCGCTCGCGGACGAGTAGGGGGAAACGAGAATGTACGGCTGGATCTACCGACACCTGCCAGGGCCCGGGAGGGTTCGGATCCCGCTAGCCGGGCTCCTGCTGCTGCTGACTGTCGCGTTCCTGCTGTTCGTCGTATTTCCGGCAGTCGAGCCGCATCTGCCCGCTATGAGGGTAACAGTCAGCGACTAGCCGGGGAAGGCGCGGCGGTGTTGCTCCCTGTGGCATTGGGTAGTCCCGCACCCCTGTGTCCTTTGCTCTAGGCGGACCACATGCAGATGCTCTAGGTGGACCACATGCAGACCACGAAACGCCAATGTCGTGGCGTTGTGCCGCCGAACGATGGCCGCTAGTCGGTAATTCGGCCGGCGACGTGTTCCTCCCGAAGAGAAGCACGCGGTCGGGTTCGGTTGCGCCGGGTCCGGAAATGCCGGGCGTCGGATAATCTGCCGACTCGTGTGGGTTACGCTCGCACACCGCGGGACGAACGAACCATGCGCAGGTTGCCGCCCATCGGGCAGCGGCCAAAGCGAAGGGGAGCTTCGTTCCGGGCGGAACAGGTTCGACTTCGGGGGCAAATCGTATGGTCAGGCAAGTCAGATCTCTGGTTGGTCCGGCGGGTGAGGGCCCGTGACGACATCGGTGCGTGTGGGCCGGCTCCGGCGCCTCGCCGCGCCGCGCGCCGTGTCACCGTGGCGGGCATCCGCCACGGTGGCGGCGGTGCCCCGCGGCAGTGGTGTCGACAAACCGGCCGGTACTGAGGGAAAGCCTCGCCGCGCTTCCCGTGTGATCCCGGATTCATGGTCGGTGACGACCTCGGCGGGCCCGCGGGTGGGACAGGTCGGCCCGCCCAACCGGCCGGTGTGTCCGGCAGCCCCGACACCGGCCGCGGTGCCGCCCGCGGACCCGGACTCGGCGCCGCATCCGGACTCGGCGCCGCATCCGGACTCGGCGCCGGGTCCGGACCCGGCGACCGTCGGGCGGTGGCCAGGGGCGCCGGGCCGCAGGGCCGTCGCCGTCCTCATGATGATCGTCGCCTGGTATCTCGCCAGCAGGGCGCTGGTGCCGACCGCCACGGTGACGATGTCGCTGGCGGCGGCCGCGGTGGCGTGGCTGCCCGTGTTCGGGCTCGGCGGGCGCGCAGTCGCGCTCGGCCGACGCCGCCGCAACGACACCGACAGCCTCACCGGCCTGCCGGGCCGCCGGTACTTCATACGGACGGCCTCCCGGTCGCTCGGCGGTGGCCACCGGGCCGGCGGCCCGCCGTCCGCGGCGCTCATCCTGATCGATCTCGACCGCCTGCGGGACATCAACGGGGCTCTCGGTCACGAGCACGGAGACCGGATGCTCGCGAGCGTCAGCGCTCGGCTGTCCTCGGTGATCCGCCCGACCGACCTGCTCGCGCGGGTCGACGGCGACGAGTTCGCGCTGTTGCTGCCGGGGACGGACCTCCCCGGCGCGGAGGCGGTCGTCCGGCGGATCCGCGACGTGCTCCGGCTGCCCGTCCAGCTGGACGACCTGCCGGTCCCGGCCGATGTCAGCATCGGCATCGCGCACGCGCCCAAGCACGGCCGGAGCGTGCAGGAGCTCATGGGGCGGGCCGAGGCCGCGATGTACGAGGCCAAGCGTTCCCACAGCGGCCAGCGCGTCTACAGCCCCGACTGCCAGCTTGGTAACCGCACCCGCCTCGGGCTGCGGGCCGACCTGCGGGAGGCCTTGGAAGACGGCCAGATCGAGCTGCGGTACCAGCCCAAGGCCGACATGCGCAGTGGTCGGATCAGCGGCGTCGAGGCGCTCGTGCGCTGGCGCCATCCGATCGACGGGCTGCGCCCGCCGGACATGTTCCTGCCCGAGATGGAACGCGCCGGCCTGATGGGCCGGCTGACCCAGCGGGTGCTGGACATCGCGCTGGCGGACTGTGCCCGCTGGCATCGCGCCGGCGCCGAGCTGGCGGTCTCGGTGAACGTGCCGGCGTCGGTCATCGTCGATCCCGGTTTCGTCGACCTGGTCCGCGGGTCGCTGGAACGTCACGGCCTGCCCGCGGCGGTGCTCGTCGTCGAGGTCACGGAGGACGGGCTGATCACGGTCCTGGAGAAGGCGCAGCGAACCCTTGCCGGTCTGCGTGACCACGGCGTGCGGGTCAGCCTCGACGACTACGGCACCGGTCTCTGCTCCCTCGCGTACCTCCGGGAACTGCCCGCCGACGAGGTGAAGCTCGACCAGCGGTTCCTGCGCGACATCGACCGGGACACGTCCGCTGCCGCGATCGTGCGCTCCACGGTTTCGCTCGCGCACGCGCTGCAGCTGCGCATCGTCGCGGAGGGGGTCGAGACGTCGCAGTCCTGGGAGCACCTCGCGGCCTGGCAGTGTGACGAGGTCCAAGGGTACTTCATCTCACGGCCGCTGGTCGGTGAGCGGGTGCTGAGCTGGCTGCGAGAGTGGGGCGACCGGTTCCGGCGGCTGCCCTCCCTGGGGGAGGCTCCCGCGACGGGTCCGATCAAGGTCGGGTCCGTCACCCAGGGGTCCGTCGCCCGCGGGCCCGCCGCGCTGGCAGCAGGATCAGGATCGACAGCCGGATCGGGAGCCGTTGCGCCGATCGGGAACGGCGCCGCCACGGCGGGCGGGAGGCGATCAACGCCTCGGCGCGGAGCGCGAGCGGCGCTGGGTGCCGCGCAGCCCGTCACGTCGGCGCGACCGGTGGCAGTGCCGTCCGCTACCGGCCCGTCGTGGCAGGCAGGTCTCCGGCCGCCGCCATCGCGTGGCGAGCGGGGGAGCCTGCGACGGCCGTCCCAGCCCGTTCAGGACGGACGCATGGCGGGTTAGCCGAGGTGATCGTTTCCGGCCCTCGCCATCTGGTCGCGCGCTTCGCCGGCGGTGCGCGCAGCGGACCGATCCCGCTTGGCTAGTATCCGTTCGGGCACTGTAGGTAGTTGGTGTCGTAGGCGCGGCGAGATGGGCGGGTAGCGCGATGGCCAGGCGCTCGGAGAACATCGGGGAGCGTGCCGACTGGTCGGTGCTGATGGTCTGCACCGGCAACCTCTGCCGCTCGCCGATGGCCGAGCGCCTGGCCGCGGCTCGCCTGCGTCGCCTCACGGCGGTGGCGGGCCTGCCTGGTCCACCGGAGGCTTCGGCCCGGGTCAGTAGCGCGGGTGTGCGGGCGTTCCCCGGCACGCCCATGGAGCCGACGGCCGCGGCGGTGCTGCGCGAACGCGGCGCGGACGACATCGGATTCTGCTCGCGTCAGGTCACGCCCATGATGGTGGCGGAGGCCGACATCGTGCTCTGCGCGACGCGGGCGCATCGGGCCCGGATCGTCGAGCTCGTACCGCGTGCCGTCCGGCGGACCTTCACCCTGCGGGAGTTCGCGCGCCTGGCGGAGGCGGTGGCACCGCGATACATCGACGCGCTCGCCGACGAGGTCGCCGGCTGCCATCCCAGTGGACGGCTGCGCGCCGCCGGGATGGCGCTCGGGGCGGCGGGCGCGGGCGCGCGCGGCGTGGCGCCCCCGGACGCTCCCGATGACGACGACCTCGGGGATCCCCTCGGTGGCGGCCTCGATGACTTCCGCGCGTGCGCGGAAGTCATCGAGGCCGCTCTCGAACCGCTGGACCGGCTACTCGCCGCCCTCCTGGGGGCCACCGCCCCCAGATGACCGGCGCAGGGCCGGTGAGCGAGCCGACCGGCCCGGTGACGCCGAAGGGCTCGACCGCGCTCGCCAGGTGAACCGTGTCGAGCGGTCGGGTGATCTCGGCCGGCTGGGCGGCGCGTTACGGTGACCGCGTGCTGGCCACCGTCAGCGCGCGGCTGCGTTCCGTGCTGTGCATCCCGCCGACCTGCTCGCGCGGGTCGACGGCGACGAGTTCGCGGTACTGCTGCGGGACGTCGACCTCGCCGGCGCCGAGGCGGTCGCCCGGCAGAGAGGAGGCGATGTACGCGGCCAAGGGATCCCACACCGGCCAGCGGGTCTACGACCCTGCGTGCCAGCTCGGCGACCGTGCCCAGCTGGGGCTGCGGGCCGACCTGTGGGAGGCGCTGGACGACGGCCAGATCGAACTCCGCTACCAGCCCAAGGCCGAAATGCGCAGCGGCCGGATCGGCGGTGTCGAGGCGCTGGTGCGGTGGCGCCATCCCACCGGCGGGCTCCGCCCGCCGGACATGTTCCTGCCCGAGATGGAACGCGCCGGCCTGATGGGGCGCCTGACCCAGCGGGTCCTCGACATAGCCCTCGCCGACTGCGCCCGCTGGCACGCCGCAGGCTCCGCGCTGGCCGTGTCGGTGAACGTACCCGCCTCGGTCATCGTCGACTGCGGATTCGTGCGCCTACCTGCGGGAGCTCCCCGCGGACGAGGTGAAGCTCGACCAGCGGTTCCTGCGTGACATCGATCGAGACTCCTCGGCGGTGGAGATCGTCCGGTCCACGGTCGCGCTCGCGCACGCGCTCCGGCTGCGGATCGTCGCCGAGGGGGTCGAGACGTCGCGTTCGTGGGCGTCGCTTGCGGCCTGGCAGTGCGATGAGGTCCAGGGATACTTCGTCTCCCGCCCGCTGGTCGGCGAGCGGGTGCTGAGCTGGCTGCGGGAATGGGGGACCGGCTCCGCTGGCTGCCCTCAGGGGTCGAGCCGATCAGGGTCACCGTTGCCTCGCGTGGCGCCCGTGCGCACTCGGCGGCTACCGCCCCGAACGCCCAGGCCTCATCGTCCGCGGTGGGAGCGGCGTCCGCCGCGCCGGTCGCGACCGCCTCGATGACTACGTCTGTCCCGCCGTCGACCGCTGGGCCATCCGCGCTGCCGAACGGCTCCGCACGCGTGGCCGGCCCCGCGTCACTCAGGAGCGCGCAGTCCGGACCCACAAACCGAGTCGTGGCGGCGTCGATGACGGCCTCTGGTTCGGCATCCGGCGTCGCGGAGCCGCTCGTAGCCGGCAAGCCCTCGCTCGCCGTGCCGTCCAGTCGCCCGGGCCTACGGTCGATGGGATTTCGCATGTCGCAACACGTTGAAGCGGGAAGCCGGCGGCCGTCCGGCCAGCCTGCGCATGATGGGCGGCGCCTGACGGGATAGGCGTGCCAGGCCGGCCCCGGGCATTTAACGGGGGGCCGCGGCGCCCAGGAGGACAGCGAGCAGACGGGTCGGTGGGTCGAGGGCGGCCTCGGTAGCATCCGCGCACGCGCGGAAGGCATCGAGGTCGCCGCCCAGTGGATCCACAAGATCGTCGTCCGCCGCGGTGACCGGGGGAACCACGCCACGGGCGGCTGTCCCGGCCGCCACGAGCGCCGTCCCCGCCGCGCGGAAATGTCCACGTTCATGCAGGGCGGCGAGCTTACCGGCAGCCGTATCGATGCGTTCCGATTGCGCCTCCCGTGCGTCTCACCATCCTGCGGCCCGTCCTCAGTCCGTGCCGGGTGCTTGTGCACACAGGACTGCACTCAGCCCGTCGACGCGCGTAACAGTCGGGCGTTCCGCCATGGGGAGTAACAGAGGTTGCCGTATCCATCAGGAGGACGTTCCACACCCGCTGATTCATGACGGGGAGCCGGAGGATGTCCGCGTCCTGAGGATATCGGTTGATTCGTCAATCGTTAGAGCCTGGCTGGTTGGTGGCAGCTGCGATCGGTTCGAATCGACGAAACCTCGACTATCGGACCTTCGTTTCGAGATGGGTCAACGACGGTTTGCCGACCACATCGATGTGTGGACACGCCGGAACACCAGATCGTGTGGGTTTCCTCTGGGGCGGAGGTAGGGTGCGCATTATGAGAACCGCTACCAAGAGGATGCTGCTGGCGCCGGCCAACTTTGTCAATTCGAATTTCCTGCATGTGAACCGGATGTCGATGGGTTGTGCGCGGGGTGCGCTGAACGCGGCCACCCGCAGGTTCCAGCCGAGGAACACGGCATCCTGGGAGTTCTCCGCCTTCAGCCAGAACGGCGAGGACGGAATCATCGAAGAACTACTTTCCCGGCTGAAGGTACAGACCCGGTACTTCGTCGAGATCGGGGCGGCCGACGGGCTGGAGAACAACACCGCCTACCTGGCCTTTGTTAAGAAGTATAGCGGAGTGATGGTGGAGGGTGACCCGTTGAAGTCGCGGCACGCAAAGAGAGTGCTTTGGGCGATGAACCACGGTGTCCATTATCTGCACGCGTTTGTGGAGCCGGCGAAGATAGGGATTATTCTGGACCGGTGTCGAACCCGCACCCCGGATTTCTTCTCACTGGACATTGACGGGATGGACTTCCATGTGGCGCAGGCTCTGTTCGCCGCTGACTTCCGTCCCCGCGTGGTCTGTGTGGAATACAATTCTGCCTACGGGCCAAAAGCTGCGCTCACGGTCCCCTACCAGAACTCCTTCGGTTACGGCGACCGGAGGTCGGGTCTCTACTACGGTGTATCGCTCGGAGGCTGGCAACTTTTCTTCGCCCGGCTCGGATACGAGTTCGTCACCGTGGAGAGTAATGGTGTGAACGCATTTTTTGTGGACCCCGTCCACGTGGACCTGGACGTCGCGGGGCTGGTGCGGATCGATTTCGCGGAGAACTGTGCCCACCAATACGTTCACCCGGGTGGCTGGACGGAACAATGGCCGCTGATCTCGGGGCTGCCGCTGGTATCCATCGATTGACGGACACCATGATCGGTCCTGTCGAGATGCTGATGTGGACAGCGGAGCTCCTACCGGCAACGACTCGTCTTGGCGGACAAGTCGTTCTACCGGGAGCTCCGCTGTCCGCATCCGGCAGCCCAGGATCGGAGCCACCCCTTGACACCAGCCTCGACGCCCTAACTGCACGGCCTTGGCCTTTTGGCGGCCGGGTCGTTCAGGGCGATTGTCGGCTCACCGTCGCGGGAGCCGTCCTTCTCGTCTGCTTCGGGATCTTGTGCGGGCGCGCTGGCCCTGGCCCGCCAACGAGTATGTTCACGACGTTCGCGATGAAGTCCTCCGGACGGGTCACCGCTTCCGCGTTCCGGGTCGCCGCCCGTCCCATCTCAGCGAGTCGGTGCCGGTTGCTCAGCAGATCGATCAGGGTGTGGGTGAGCGCCGCAGCCGATTCGTCCCGCGGGGTGAGACCGGTGATTCCCTCGCGGTACGCCTCCCGGCACCCGCCAGATGCCGGGCCGACGACCGCGCACCCGGCGAGCTGTGCCTCGAGCAGCACCATTCCGTACCCCTCGCCGTCGTGGGGTGGATCGGTTCGTGTGCACAACGCGAACAGGTCCGCGGTGCCGTACATACGGGTCAGCACGTCGTCCGGAGGTGTTTCGTGCAGCTCGACGTCCTGGTGGGAGGCGATCAGCTCGCGTACCACGGTAGGCGCCGGGCCCTGGCCCGCGACGACGAGGTGAACAGGCCCCACCACCTCACGGGCCCCGGCAACTCCGGCCAGTAGGGTCCGCAGCCCCTTGCCTTTCCAGTCGGGCAGACGGAAGACGCTGAGAATGGTCGGGACCTCTGCGGGTTCGCTTCGTCGAGCTCCCTCCGCCAACAGCCTCGAACGCCAGGAAGGGGCGATGCTGGGAGCTATTATCGGAGCCCTATCGATCATCGAGAGAGCACCTGCCGTGTAATTACTGATAGTCACCGGGAAAAGTGATGGATGGTGTCTGAGTACGGCGGTCTTGAAAGGGCGCATCATCCAGACATCCTGCAGATAATACAGCACCGGTGCATGCCTGGTGCCGGTCAGTGTCGCTGCGGCGGCGCCGACGGGTACCAAGGTGTGAAGGCCGGTTACGATGGCGTCCAGCTGACCGAGACGACGAGCCGTCACCAAAGTCCGTACCACGAACCGCAGACGGTCTGGCCAGGTGAGCTTCCCGTCGACGTCCACCAGGTTAAGTCGGTGGACCTCGACACCAGCCATCCGGAGGGCTTCCTCTACCTGGGCAAGGTAGCGCTCGATTCCGCCACCTTGGCCGATGGACGCGGCGATAAGTAGCACTTTTCGCCGATCGCCGTCCCCGGCTTCGTGGGACAGTTGCGCATCGATGACGCCAGGCGAGGTGTCGGGAACAGTGGAAACTGGTTCCGTGGCCGGCTGGCGGGCACTAGAAGAACTGGTCACGGTCAAGCATGGTAATGATGATCCAGCTGGGCGACGGCATCTGATGTCTGCGTGTCGGTAAACTTTGTTACCCCCTTAGGTACTCAAACCGTCACCTCCCGGTTTCAAGTCGGATGGGCGAAGTTTTGTGTCATGTCCTCTTGTCGAGCCGGAAGGGCGGGACACGCACGCCGAAGCAAGACCGGGACGGTGACCCTCCGGCATGCATACTTCACTCCGGGGACGGGCCTGTACGGGCCGGTGGGCGAACGACGCGAAAGGAGATAAAATGCGGCAGGTCGGCGCCCGGACAAGTGTCATGGCCGGCGGGAGGCAAGGCCCCTCGCTGGGGTCCGGAGGTCTGGGGCAACCGACGACCGGTCGGTACTTCGATCAGATCGCAGGTAGCTGGGTGGATCGCTATGCGGACCATCCCTCCTTCCAGGAGCGTTTGCGTGTCGTCGCACACGTCATCGAATCGCTGCTGGCCGGGGTCGATTGTCCGTGGGTATTTGATTTTGGTGGAGGCCCGGGAATATTCAGCCTGCTGTGTTCGGACCGGGCCTCTTTTGTGCTTGACCTCGATCCGTCGCTGGAGATGCTCAGGGCCGGAGTATCGGGCCACGCGGCTATGGATGCTGTCCTGGGTCGGGCGACGTCGACCCCGCCTAGGGAGGTGCGTCGTGCCGCCGGGACACTGGACGCGGTCTCGGTCAACGCCGACGGACGGTTCGATCTGGTGTTGGCGATCGCGGTGCTGGAGTATCTAGAAGATCCTGGTGGCGCTGTCGCCAGGCTGGCGCGCCTATTGCGGCCGGGCGGGGCGCTGCTGCTGACAGTGCCACGCGCCCGGTCCATTGCGCGCCGGACAGAGCGTCTGATGGGCCATCTCATGGTGGGAACGGAGCGAGACTCCGACCTCCACCCGAGGCCCCCACGGAGCTACACCCGGCTACGACCGTACGGGGACAGAGTTCCCTGGGACACCACCGTGGCGTCGGTTGGATTGCGCATCGAGCTGCGCCGGCCGCTCGCACTCGCGTCGGCCGGTCCGATGTCGTACATGAGGCCCAACGACATCGTCGTTCTGCGCCGTGGCCAGTTCCCATGACCGGGCTGGTCCTCTCCTCCGGCCGCTCGGTTCCCGCGCGGGTCGCTCGGTTCTTGGCCGGTCTGCCTCCGCTGACCCGTGGATACAGATGGCGGGCTATGCTGCTACAGCGGTCGGGCTTTGATGTGGACCGAACCGCCCGCTGTGTGGCATCGGCCAGATTCTACCTCCCCGCGCTCCACATCGGTCGCGACGCCTTCGTCGGTCACGAGGTGCGCGTCTACGGTGGCGCTGGCGCGGAGGTCCGCATCGGCGAGCAGGTGGACATCGCGCCGGGCGTGATGTTTCTGGCGGGAACACACGAGATCGGCGGTCGCACCCGCAGAGCAGGCGCGGGTCGTGGGACACGGATCGAGGTCGGTGCGGGTACCTGGATTGGTGCGGGCTCCCTCATCATCGGTCCGGCCACTATAGGCCGGGGTTGCGTGATCGGCGCTGGCGCCGTTGTCCGTGTAAATGTTCCTGACCACACGATATATATGTCCGAAGGCGATGTCCGTCCGGTTGTCGACGATGCCCCTCGCGACACGGATCGCGATATGGCGGCAGGGATGCCTGACGACTCGGCGGAGGAAACCGTCCTGGTGTGATACTCCGCGAGACCGGCTGCTGGGCGGCTGCAGAGGCGGCTGGATTCGTCGAGGGCGCCGTGAGTCTTCGGGGTCCGCGCGTGGGGCCCGTATGCCGTGTTCTCGCGACTTCCAGCTAGCGGTCGGAGGTGTTATGTCGCTGCAGGTATTCGACCGGATGCCGTTGTTGGACCGCGTCCGCCCGAGAGCGTTGACCGCCTGTCTGGCCATCCTCACTGTCGGCTTCGCCTGCCTGCCCGTCTTCAACCGTGGGCTCGGGCTTTACGCTGTAGGAGCGGCTGCCTACTGCCTTGTCGTGGTGGTCGCGGAATCCAACATGCGGCTGGCCCTCGGTTTGGTGCTCGTCTGCTACACCCTGCCAGTGCTGTCGACGGATGCCTTGGCTCTCCCCGCAGAAGCGAGACTTGGCGCTATCCCGTTCGTGTTCCTGCTGGTTTCCCGTGCGGCTTGGCGTCCCGCATGTACGCCGTCGCGGGCCGCTGTTCGTGTCCACCGGTTGCTCGGGGGACTGGCCCTGCTGGCAATGATATCCGCTTTCTGGTCGCCCAGCCCTACCGCGACAACGGAGGCGGCGGTCGGGGTGGCGATCTCCTGGCTGATCGTACGGGCGGCATCCCGGCTGTTCACACCCCGGGAAATATCCGACCTCCTGTGGCCCCTTCTCGCCATACTGGTCCTGCTCTCGACCTTCGTGGCAGTTTCGGGGCTGTTCCCGGTAGGAGGGGACACTGCCGGAATCTTCGCGAATCCGAACAGTCTGGGGCTTATGTGTGCCCTGACTCTGCCATTCTGCCTGGAACGCGGCCGCGCGGGGGCGGTGGTCGGTCTCGGGGCTCTCTGGTTGATATTCGAGTCCGCTTCCAGAGCGAGCGCGCTGGCCACGGTCGCGGGCCTGCTCTACGGGGTCTTCTTGCTGCGGCAGCCGCGCGTCCGGATGGTGGTCTGGTTCTTCGGTCTCATGCTGGCCTGGCTGCTGGTGAACAGTCTCCTGTCGGAGGGGATCGGCGAGACGACTAGCAGCTCGATGTTCGTGACCGTGGATACGCGAAGCGAGTTCTGGCAGGCGGGAATCGATGCCGCACGTTCGCAGCCGCTGACCGGAATTGGGTTCGGAGCCGGAACCGTCGCTTTCGACGGGGCCAGCTCCTATATCGCCATTGTGGCAGCGCTGGGTGTGAGTGGACTTGTCGTGGTGGTTCTGCTTGTGCCGCTGGTCATCTGGCCGACGCTGCGGGTGCGGCGGACCACGGTCTTCGGTGTGGTAGTCGTGGGAGGTCTCGTAAATGCTTTCTTCGAGGCGTGGCTCTTCAGCGGGGGGACTGTTCTCATGGTTCTTTACTGGCTCGTGGTCGGCACGTGTCTCCAGGAAACCGTCGAGTCGGCCGCCGACCGTGCTATTCCTGATCGAGCGGCCCACTCCGCAGCGGACGCCGGTGCTCGACGAGCTCTCACGCCGGTTGCTGAACGTTCAGATCAAGGTGCTCTACTGTCGAGGGGATGACGGTGGGCGAGGATGGGGGAACGGAAATCTGAACCACCCCCACGTCACGCTGCCCGCGGGGTTCTGGTCGCAGCTGATCGCGGTGGCCAACATTTTCGTGAGCACCCGGGTCGAAATGGTCTGTTCGTTCGGGTACCGCAGACCCGCTCAGCTCGTGGCCCTGACAGTCGCCAGATGCCGAGGTCTGCCGATCGTCACCAGGGCGGACGCCAATCCGTTGGACGCGGCGGAGAGCGGTGCCGGGCGTCGGCTCGCCAGGCGTTGGGCCATGCAGGCATTGTTCGGAACATGCGCCAGGATCTGGGCCATCGGTTCGGCTAACGAACGGTACTGGAACCAACTGGGATTCCACAACAGGACCCTCATCCCCTACACGGTGCCCGAGCCACCGCTGGGTGATCCAAATGAGGCGAGAAGGCTACGGGCCGAACTCGGTGAGCCGGGGTTCGTCTTCCTGTACGTAGGCCGCCTCTCTCCGGAGAAGGCGCCACTGGACGTCGTCGCCGGATTCAGGGAGTACCTCGCGAAGACTCCCGGACGGTCCCACCTGGTGATCGTGGGCGACGGCCCGCAGCGGCCCGAGGTCGAGCGTCAGGTGCTGGGCGAAGCCACCATGACCCTGGTCGGAGCCTGCGATCATCAATATCTCGGTCATTACTATCTTGCCGCCGATGTGCTCGTTGTTCCCTCGCATCGCGAGGGCTGGGGACTGGTCGTCAACGAGGCAGTGGCTAACGGCCTTCCCGTCGTCGCGAGCGATCGCGTGGCCGCGGCGGATGACCTGCTCGACCCGGCCACGTGCTGGCGCTACCGAACCGGCGACATCCGCGGACTGGGCGAAGCCATGTTCCGAGCCAGTCAGGAGGCACGGCGTATGACTCCGTGTCCGGGCGAGAACGTGGCCTACCGGATGGCGGCGGAGATCGAAGCCCTGATACCCCGGCCGCGTCGATCGGCCGAGGCCGAGGCGACGCGGAGCGCGGTCCGCCGTCGGGCCGGCGGTCTGGTGCGGCGATGACGTCGGATTCGCTGACCAGCACGACCCCGCCGCAGGCGAGGCCCGCCGAACCCGTCCCGACGCCAGGCCGGCGGCGGCATCGTGACCTCTCCGGGCGGCAGACTGCGGCGGTGATGGGTGGCAGCCTGGCCGGCATGCTCCTCGGAATCGCCGTCAGCGTGGTGGCCGCCCGTGCTCTCGGCCCGCAGGCCCGCGGCGAGTTCCTGGCTACCCAGACCTGGGCCGTGTCGGTCGGGGCGTACTTGTGTCTCGGGGTTTCCCAAGCACTGGTCGTCGACACCGGCAGTGACGAGTTCCTGCTGGGGCCGCTGCTGCTGCACACGGCACTGGCCGGATTGTGTGGCCTGGTTCTGTTTACATTGTTCGCGGTCTTCGACGTCCAGCCCTGGTTGGGTCCGCCAGGTGTGGTGGGTGCCGCGTGCGCGGTCGCGGCAGCCGTGGCAGCCTCCACCGCGGTGGGACTCGCTCAGCGACGGGGCCGCATGACGACTGAGTTCCAGGTGGTCCGGCTCACCCCCGGCGCGATGGCGCTGGTAACTTTCCTGGCCTTCGTGCTGGTCGGCCTTACGGACGTGGGTGTCTGGCTGCTTGCGCTCGGACTGCTTAGCGTGGGACCTGCGCTCGTCTTCCTCTTCCGCGGTCTCGGCGGCATTGCCGGGCTACGCGCACGTCGCCGCATGCTACCGACGAGGGAGTTCGCGAGGACCGCCCGCAAATGTTATTCCGCTGTCGTCGGCACCCAGATCGCCTACCGCCTCCATCTGCTTCTGGTGGCGGCCTTCATGTCGAATGAGCAGGTCGCCTTCTACGGCGTGGCCGCATCTCTGGCGACGGCCTGCGCGACTCTCGCGCAGGCGAGGTCGCTCGTGATGTTCAGCCAGCTCCGTTCGGTCACCGCGGAGGAACAGCAGGCGAGCTTGGTCCGTCAGGCGATCATGCGAAGCGCGGTCCTGGCAACCACAATGGCGATACCGTTGGTCGTCTGCGCGCCTGTCATCGTGGGCGTTTTCTACGGGGCGGAGTTCAGCCCGGCCAGCGACGTGACGCGGATTCTGGTTCTCGGGATCGTCCCGCAGACGGTCGACTATCTGCTCATTCACGTGCTCATGAGCATGTCGGCGGGCTATCGAATCATCGCCGTCCAGGTACCGGTGGGCCTGCTGGCGGGGGCCCTGCTGCTTGTCGCGGTCCGTAGTGGTTCGCTCGCCGGGACGGCGTGGGCGTCAGTGGCAGTACCCTGCTGTTCGGCGGCAGGCTACTACATTCTGATGCTCGGACTGAGGCGCCGGCGGAATGGGCTCGTTGTCTCCGTGTCGGAGCCTTGATGGGAGCTGGCTTCGCTGGGCGGTCGGGCGCGGTTAGCCTCTCTCCACGGGTACAGCCAGCGTCGAGACCGGCGCGGCCGCGAGAGACCGCCGGTGCTCGGGCGGCTCGGTCGCGTCAAGAATCCGATAGTCCCAGCGGTGTAGCGTTTCGGTGACCCGCCGCGAGTTCGACTCCATGACCTCGCAGATGACGGCCGGTCGCACCCGGCTCAGGATCTCCTCGGCGCCGCTGAACACCGCGTGTTCCGCCCCTTCCACGTCGATCTTCACGACGTCCGGTGCGGAGAAATGGCCGAGCAGGCTGTCCAGGGTGAAGGTGGGCACAGTTTCCACCGCACGAACGCCGCCTGTCTGGCTGCTTCCGAAGCCGTCGAGATGGTTTGTTGCGCGGCTCCGACTCGCCACACAGAACCGGCTGATGCCTACCGCCGATCCAACGGCGGCAGGGAGCACGTCGATCCGGGCCCGGTCGTTGGGGATCCGCAACGACCGGCGGATTAGGTTGACCAGCCAGGTGTCCGGCTCGACGGCGAGGACCTTGCCGGTCCTGGTCGCCGCGGTGGCGGCGGCGAAGGTGAACAGCCCCACGTTCGCGCCGATGTCCCAGATGACGTCCCCGGGACGGACAAGCTCGTCGGCCAGGGATGTGAGCATCGGATCGATCTCCGTGAGACGCGGGCGCAGGTACTTCAGCCCACCCTCGGAGCAGACGTAAAGCCTGGTACGGCCGAAGGGAGGAGGCATCCGTCGCCGCAGTACCAGCCGATGGGACAGGTGCTCTGCGACGTTGCGTACTCCTGGTGCCTTGACCACGGTTGGTCTCCTTCAGGCTGGGCTGGGGTTGCTGGTTCCGGGATTCTGCGGGCGGCCTTCCGTTCGGCTGGTCGGGACCTCCCGGGGTGATGTGGCGTCGGTGTCCGCCCGGTAGCCGATCTGAAGATCGATTTCGACTGGTAGGCTGGCTTCCGTGGCATAGACGACGGTGCAAGCAGACACGGTGGCCTGCCAACCGACTGCATGCCGACGTTTGCGAAGTTCCCAGACGCCGTGCTGGTTCGTCTTCTCGGGTCGGCCAGCCGACCTGGATCGGGGCGGCGTGGCCGGGCGCAGGACGAGTTCTCTTCCGGCCGGTGGTGCGATGACCACGTGGAGATCGTTGGGTGCACCCGCTACCGTCGCATCCGTTCCAGGCGCGAGCTGGAGGAGGATCTCGACCCGATGGCGTCCGGCGCCGGTGATTCGATCCCGGAGAATGAGTCCGGCCGGATCGAGCTGCCAGGTTCTCTGGTGCATTGGTCGACCGGGCAGATGTCGGTAGCCGTCATGAGACGCTGTCAGCGTGGCCTCACGGTTGCGACAGGTGACTCGGATCAGCTCTGGCCTGGCGCGGCGACCGGCCCGGAAGGCTCCCCAGACCTCGGTCGAGTCCGAGCCGTCGACGACGACTGTTGAGTGCGCGGCGCTTGAGCGTTCAGTGTCCCGAATGGGCCCGGGTTCGTAGGTGGAGGTGCCAGTGTCGACCAGAACTGGCCTGCCATCAGCCCAGAGAAGAAACGAAAGCGTGTCGGCGTGGGCATGCGCCGGCAGGTCGTCCGGGCAGGGCGGGCCGACGTCGGCGATGAGATGCCAGGGGCCCGCGCGCAGCACCGCGAGACCGCTGTCGGCCAGCAGACTGCAGATGGCCACGTCCGTCGGATCAGACCCGGGGACTGTGGTCGAGGGTGAGCTACCCAGCAGGTCGTCCACGGCGGCCTGGGGGACGGGGTAACCGTCGTTGAGGAGTGGTACAGCCTGGTCCGGGCCGAGTACGTCAGCGAGCCAGCCGCGCATCCTGTCTATGGCCTCGGACAGTGCCGCTGGCACATCGACACTGACCGCTCTCAGCAGCGAGGCGAGATCATCGAGGTCGGCCAGAACCTGACAGTGGTAGGCGGGCGCCCGTTCGTAGTGGCCGCCGTCTCCGAGCACCTGCCGCTCCAGCTGGCCGAGCAGCGTGCCGATCCATCGGCGTCGATCCAGTCCGTCGGTGTCGGCCACCGCGAGGCCGATGAGGGCCTTGTAGTTCTTCAGCAGGTGGTTCCCGCCGACGTCGGTCTCCAGATGCCCGCGCAGGAATGACCGGTGCAGCCCGAGATCTGCCCGTACCGCGTCCTCCGCGGCGGTGCCGCGCACTAGCGGGTGCCAGAGTCCGCACAGCGTCCAGGCCCGCAGCGAGGCGACATAGGGTGCCCAAGCAACGCCCTGGCCGACTCGGACGGCGTGACGCCAGGAGTGGTAGAGGCCGCTGAAGATCTGCCCGCCGTCGTCGGATCGGGTCAGCGCCCAGGCCCAGTCCCAGTAGTGCAGGTGGTATCGCCACAGCATGGGGGCGTGGATCTGGTTCCAGTCCACATCGACGGATCCGGACCCGGCTGGGTGGAGGCGCCGGGTGGCGCCGAGCAAGGTGATGTGCCCCCGCACGATCTCGTCCGCCGTAGGGCCGGTGTCCGATCGCGCGATTCGGCCGTCGAACGGAGTGAAGTCGTTCGGCCAGCATCCCGACACATGGTCATGGGAGAGCAGCGCCGTGGCGATGCGGGGGGCGTGCGTGAAAGCGGCTCGCTGGGCGTGGAGCCGCAGCCGCGACCGCACCTGGGCTGGCCGCAGCGTGGCCAACGTACGGAGGTAACGCCCAGTACGTGCGGGGCCTGTCATCGCGCGGTGGTTCCGGCGGGCGTGCTCTCGGCGGGCGTGGCCTCCCGAGGTCTCTCCGCGCTTCGCTGGGCGGGGATCGCCACGCCGGCCCGCCCTACGGCATCCCGGCCGGATGGGAGGTTCCCGGTGCCGGCCGCTCCGGCGGTGAGCGGGATGCGACCCAACGCTGTGACCGTCAGCTCGTACCACGCGTGGTACAAGCAGAACAGCAGCCCGCTGAACCCGTCCCGCCAGCCCGCCCGCAGAACATACATATAGACGAAGAGTGCGAGCGGCCGCGCCGGGACGAGCGGGTAGACGACCTCCTTGGCCAGTGCCCGGGCCAGGGGCCTGGTGGAGGTCCCGCGGGCGCGGACAGCCGTGAGCAGTTGGCGGGCCGGCGACGGTTCGGCCGCGCGTCGTCGTGCCTCCAGCTCGGCGTAGCCCACATGCCTACGGAGCCAGGCCGGGAGCCCCTTAGCGTCCTCGTCAACGAGGTCCCCGGCGAGGCGCAGGACTCTGCCGGTCACCGTTGCCCGCTCGCCGTACTCGGCGGCTGTGTCGAAGGATGCCCGTCGGCGGTCGAGCAGCCTTGCCTGCCAGCTGTTAGTGTACCAGCCGCAGTGGGCGATCCATCGGCCCGCGAAGACCAGGCGACGGCGCTGAGCGTAGGCTGCGCAGTCCTCGGTTCCCAGCCTGGCGGCGATTTCCTGGGCGAGGTCGACGGAAACCCATTCGTCGGCGTCGAGGAAGAAGACCCAGTCGTGGGCGATTTCCTGCGCGCGCATCGCCCACTCGCGTTGGGCAGCGAACCCCCGCCAGGGTTCGTGCCAGATGGTCGCGCCCGCGGCCCGCGCGATGTCGGTGGTTGCGTCGGTCGAGCCCGAGTCGACCACGACGACCTGGCGGCACCATTGGACGGAGGCGACCGCGCGCGCGATGTTTACCGCTTCGTCCCGGGCAAGGATGATCGCGCTCGCCGGCACCGTTCCCGGTGCCGGCGCGCCGGGGGCCGGTCGCGCGGGGTCGTAGCGGACCGGCCAACCCCGCCTGCCCGGAGATCGGGGCGCAGTCATGACAGGCTTCCCGACGGGTTGAGCAGCCAGTCGAAGTACCGTTCGGGGTCGAAGGGGTTCGCCGCCTCCGGCGCGAAGACGGCGTGCATGGCTGTCTGCATCGCGGCCGCGATGTCGACGGGATCCGCACGGTCGTAGGGAGTGAGAACCGGCCCGGCGACTTCCCGGTTCTGGGCGGTGTCGGGTGCCACTACCGGAACACCGGCCAGGCGTGCCTCGGCGAGTGGATAGCCGAACGACTCGATTCTCGTGGGATAGACGAGCGCACGGCATCCTCTTTGGAGCCCGGCGAGGCGGTCGGGCGACAGCCGTCCGACGAACCGCAGGCGGTGGGCGCCGGCCAGACCCTCGGCCCGCGCCTCGGAGGCAGTGGCTGTCACCGTGACGCGCACGTCCGCGCCGCTCGCCTCCGATACGAGTTCAGCCGCCTCGTCCACCGGGCGTAGTAGCGCCCCCATGGCCTTGAACGGTGCGAACAGCACTGGACACAGAAAGTCGGGTGTGCCTGGCGTGCCCAAGGGGGTTGCGGCACCCCGGTCTTCCCGAGGACGGGGGATCGGTGACAGCGGATGGGGGCGTACGACGATCCGGGAGGCCAGTCCTGGCACGGCCGCTGACACCCGTTCAGCCATGGCGGTGGTCGGGACCACCACGACGTCCGATCGGCGGGCGCATGCACGGACGACGTGCGCGGTGCCGAGAACTTTCGGCGGCAGCCCGCCGGGGAGCCGACGGATGTCCTCCGGTGGCAGGAAGTGCAGAAGATTCCGCAGCAGGACCCAGCGCTGCGTGCCCGACGCGACAAAGCCGACGTTGTTGAGTGCGACAGCACGGCGGTAGCGGGCGGGTCGCTCCCGTCGGGCGAGCCACGACGGCGCCATGCCGCGCCCGCGCCCGACCAGATGGACCGGAGCTGCCGGGCGGGCGTTCAGGTAGGAGTCCAACTCGGTGAGGAATCGCAGGGCGCCTCCCATGCGGGCACCTGCGCAGTCGACCAGGACGCCGGACGCGCCCGACGGCCCGGTCACGCGGGTACCCGGCCTGCGTTGGCCGGGCCTGCGTTGGCCGGGCCTGCGTCAATCCGGTTCGCGCCGGCCCGGTCCGCGTCCGCCGGGGCGGCCGTCGTCCGCCTGCGGGGCGAGGGGACCCGAAGTCGCCGGGCGTAGAGATAGCCTGACGGCGCTCCGGCTAGATCGTCTGTCCGCCGAAGAGAGTTGTCGAGGAGGGCGGCCTCGAACCCGTTTCCGGCCAGAACGGCGAGGAGAGAGTCTGGCGCCCCGAAGCCAGGATGCACCTCCATCACGATCCGGTCGACCGCGTCGAGCCAGTCTGATTCCTCAAAGAGTGCGAACTCGGAACCTTCGATGTCCATCTTCACCAGATCGACGTGGTCCACGCCGCCCTGTTCGAGGACTTGGGACATGCTCAGGACAGGTATTCCGGCGAGCCAGGGTGCCCGGGAACCCCCACCGTCGTCGCCCGCGCGGGAAAGGACCCCCGAGGATGCCCCGACGAGGGCGTTCAGGAGCCGGATACGGTGGGCGACTCCGTTTGCCGCGGCGTGCTCGTGGAATGCCGTCGCGTAGCCGGCAAGCGCTTCGACTGCGATGACATCGGCTCCGGCACTGGCCGCCAGGACTGAGAACAGTCCCTGGTTCGCCCCCAGATCGACCACGACCTCGCCGGTGGCCGGGGCGTACCCGGGCTCGGCGAAGTAGACACGGCGAAGGTACATCTCCCGCGCTGCGCCGAAGGCGTCGCCGGGTAGTCGGATCTGGACGTTGTCGAGGGGGCGGCAGACGAGATCGCGTCCGGCCATAGCCTCGTCTGCCCTGGTAAGCGTGCCTGAGCGCACGATCGAGGGGGCGTTTCTCGCGACGGCGAGGGCGAAGCGGGCAGCGGTGCCGGTGTCCGTGATCTCAGCCGTTCTCCGCAGGTCGTGGGCGAGGACGCCGATCCGGCCGGCGACGGACGGCTGCGGCGGTATCGGCGGACGGCCCTGTTCGGAGGACCGGGACGGCGGGGACCCCGGTCCCCACAACAGTGCGGTTTCGGCCGCGATGCCGTCGGCGAACGACCTCGGGGCGTAACCCAGGCTTTGTCGCGCGTCCTCGATCGGGAACGCCTTGTCCTCAGTGAGCCGGGTGATCTGCTCGGCCTTCAGCCATGGGTGGCTGGTGAGTCGCTCGCAGACGGCGGTCAGCGTGACGGCCGGAGCTGTCGGCAACGGGATGCAGGTGACATGCCGTCCAAGTGCCGAGGCCGCCTCGCGCACGATCTCCCGGAAGGGCAGCGGTTCCGGTCCGGCCACGTCGAACGCCCGACCCAGGGCCGCGTCGGACCCGACGGCGCGTAGCAGCAGGTCCGCCAGGTCGTCGACGTGTACGGGCTGGTGCAGATGGCGGCCTCCGCCGGGGACCGGCAGCACGGGTGTCCTGCGCAGCAGCGCGAGCAGTCGGCACATGTTCCGGTCGTCGGGACCACCGTAGATCATCGTGGGACGGATGATCGTCCAGTCAAGGCCGCTCGTACGGATGGTGTCCTCGGCCGCGATGCGGACCTGTTTTGTCGGCGGGTCGAGGGTGGTGAAGACCCCGGTAGTAGAGACGAACACGGCCCTTTCGATGCCGGACTGTCTGGCCGCGTCCACGATCGTCCGCGCATGACCGGAGCCGAGCGAGGACATGGTGACCAAGGTTCGGCAGCCACTGGCGAGGAACGCCGAGGCTACGGTGGCGGGGGCGTCGAGATCGCCGCGGATGACCAGCGCGCCCATCCCGGCGATGGTGTTTCCGGCCCGGGAGGTGCGCGCGAGGCCCGTGACCTGGTGCCCCTCCGTCAGGGCCCGTGCCACGAACCGCCGGCCCAGGAACCCGCTTCCGCCGGTCACGAGCAGTCTCATGCGGACACCTCCGAAGCTGCCGATCCGTGCTGTGTGGTCGAGGGGGCCACGTCGCCGCGCTCAGGGGACGGCCGTGCGGTCGGGTTCGGGGCCCGGACAGTTTTCCGGTCGCCGGCCTCGGTGGGCCGCGACCGCGGGTGTGGGATGTCCGCCACTGGCAGCAGTCCGAGGACCAGATCGCGGTAGCGTCGGGCCAGGTCCGCGCGGTTGAAGTGGGCGACGACGTGCGTATGGCCCGTGTGGCCCATCTGCGCGCGCCTGCGCGGGCTGGTGGACAGCGCCTTGATTGCGGCGGCGAGGGCGTCTGGATCCTCAGGCGGCACCACCACGGCGCCCGCGTCGGCCAGGATGCGGGCGGCCTCCCCGCGCACCGCGCCGATGACCGGCCGGCCGGCGGCGAGCATCTCGAACATCTTCGACGGGATGAAGGTGTTGAACAGTGGAACGTCCCGCAGTAGCACCAGGCAGATGTCGGCGGCGGCCAGCAGGCTGGGTACCTCGTCGCGAGCGACGGCCGGGTGCAGGGTCGTGTTGGTCAGTCTGTGTCTCGCGACGTGCGCGGCGAGCCGTTGTTTGTCGGCGCCCTCGCCAACGAAGGCGAAGTGCACCGGGGCCCCCTCCCGACCCAGCTGCTCCGCGGCGTCGGCGACGAAGACGAGCCCTTGGGAGACGCCGTGCGCGCCGATGTAGAGAACCAGCAGGTCGTCGGGTCGAGCACCGAGACGTTCCCGGATTCTGGGGATGGCGGCGCGCTGGTCCTCCGGGTCGGGACGAAACCGTGTGACGTCCACGCCATTGGGGATCGTGTGCACCTTGGCCGCCGGGATGCCGCGTCCGATGATGTTCTCGCGGAAACCCTCGGTGACCGTCACGACCGCATCGGCGGCGCGGTAAGCGGCGAGTTCGAGCCATTCGAGAGTTGCGATGATCCAGCGGTTCCTGATCACGCCGAGCTGGACGAAGATCGCTGGCCACAGGTCGCGTACCTCGACGACCAGTCGCGCGCGCCGCAGCCGAGCCAACATCCAGGCCGACCCAAGAGAGAAGAAGGTGGGGGAGGAGACGACGACCACGTCGGCCGGGCCAGCACTGCGGGCGCCGAGCAGCACGGAGGAAACCATGAACGACAGGTGCCCGAGCGTCTTGCGCGCGATGCCCTCGTTCGGTGTCGCGTAAAGCCATGTGCGGACCACCCGGTACCCGTCGATGTGCTCGACACGGCGCAGTGTGCGGCGGTAGGCGGCGGGTACTACGCCGGTCGGATGGTTGGGCAGCCCGGTCAGCACGGTGACGTCGAGTCCATCGGCGGCCCATGCACGGGCGGTCTCCGAGAGCCGGGCCTGCGGTGCGCCGACCTCGGGCGGGAAGTAGTGGGTGACCAGCAGGACCCTGGGGGGGCCGGAGCCGCACATCACGAAGTCCTCCTGCAGACCCTCGACGATTTGGTCAGGCTTCATTACTCTCAGCTGTTGATTCTATTCGTAGAGTAGTCAATTTTCGTGACGGTCGAGGGAGTGTCCCGGTCCGCGTCATGACCCGCGGCGCTTACCGCTGATCGCTGAGATGGTCGGGTAGCCGCGTCATTCCGGCGGCCTCGGCCGGGTCCAGGGCGAGCGAGGGATCGGCGGCCTGCCGCTGTCGTGGCAGAACGAGCCCGATGTCGCCGTCGGCCGGAGTGGGTCCGGCCGGCGCGGGACGGGTTGGTTCGGCCGCCCGGCGCAAGCGCATCCGTGCGCGGGCGGACAAGACCAGTCGAGGCGCGCTCAGATAGCCCGTGAGAAGCGCGACAATCGTGAGGTCGGCTGCGCTGCGGGTACCCATGCCGCCCCGTGTGCCCAGCAGCCCGAGACCCGACATCGCCGTGACGAGACCGGCAACCGTGACCGTGACCCGGGTGTGCGTCCAGCCGACATCGGTGAGCCGCTGGTAGGTGTGGGTGCGGTGGGGCAGGTACCAGCACTCGCCTTGCCGGACCCGGCGCAGCAGCGTGGCGCTGGTGTCGGCGAGGTAGAGCAGCAGCGGCGCGACCACCGCCTCGACCGGGATCCCGGTCACGACGCCATGGAGCGCGAGCGCGGCGAGGCCCGCGCCGAGGGTGTAGCTGCCGACGTCGCCCAGGAAGATCCGCGCGCGGGGGAAGTTGAACGGCGCGAAGCCGATCGCCGCCCCAGCAAGAACGGCGCCGCCCGCGGCCAGGGCCGGCGCGTCGTGGAGATGGCCCACGACGACGAGGGCACCGCCGGCGACTGCGGCCTGCGCGGCCGAGATGCCGTTGATCCCGTCCATGAAGTTGAAGGCGTTGACGAATCCCGTCACCCACAGCGGGCCGATCAGCGCGGCGGCGGGCAGCGCCGCCATCGGCAGGATCGCCGCGTCGTCGAGGGACACGCTGATGAGGACCACAGTCGACACCACCAGGCCGGCGAGCAGCTGCAGGGCCAGTCGGCGCAGTGGGGCTATGCCGCCCACGTCGCCGCCGAGGTCCTCGGCGAGGCCGATGAGACCGAACAGTGTCACCCCGACGGTCATCGGGAGCAGGTCGGGGGCATCGCCGTGACCGCTGGCGAGCAGGAGAACCAGCACGCCGGCGAAGAGGCCGAGGACTACCGCGATGCCGCCGCCCCGCGGGGTCGGTACCTGGTGCGAGGAGCGTTCGTTGACGTCGTCGATGGCGGCCAGGCGTCGCATGGCGCCGAGCACGACCGGTGTGGCCGCGAGGGTGACCAGCAACGCCGCGGCTCCCGCTCCGACCATGTCGCTCCTTACGGTTTGGCCGGTGATGACCCGCGCGTGGGCACGCTGGCGCAGACGAAGCGGATCGCTCACAGGCAGGTGACACTCCAGCGGCACGGCAGGGCCGATGTTCGCGACTGAATGTAATGCATCAACTACGCTCCGCCGCATGATGCGAGTGCGAGTGTCCGACCCGTCGCGGAGCCGCGGATCTTCCGCGCGGCAGGTCCAGGCGATGGGCCGGGATCTCCGGTGAGGCAGGTGGTCCAGGCCGCCGGCGGTGGAGAGGTTCGGGTCGTCGACACCCCGATTCCCTCCATCGGGGCGACCGAGGTACTCGTGGAGACGGCGGCCACCATCGTGTCCGCCGGTACCGAGCGGGCGGTGACGACGCTCGCCCGGTCCGGCCTGCTGGCCAAGGCGCGGGCACGCCCCGACCTCGTCCGCCGGGTGGCGGAGAAGGCCAGAGCGGACGGGATCGGCGAGGCGGTCCGCTCGGTCCGCGACCGGCTCGCCTCCGAACTGCCCCTGGGCTACAGCGGGGCCGGCCGGGCCGTCCGGGTGGGCAGCGCCGTCGAGGGCATCCGGCCCGGCGACCTGGTGGTCACCGGTGGGGCGGGCTGGGCGAACCACGCCGAGTTCCAGGCGGTGCCCGGACTGCTGTGCGCGCGGGTGCCGGACGGGGTTCCGGAGGCCGACGCCGCCTTCGCGACCATCGCCGCCATCGCGCTGCACGGGCTGCGCCTGGCCGAGGTCGGACCGGGCGCGAAGGTGGTCGTCGTCGGGCTGGGCCTCATCGGCCAGCTCGCCGCCCGCATCGCGCTGGCCAGTGGATGTGACGTGGCCGGTGTGGACCTCGCGGACCTGCCGCTGACCACCGCCGCCGCGACCGGCGTGCGGGCGCTGCGCGAGTCCGGCGACGCGACCACGGCCGCGGTGCGGGAGTGGAGCCGGGGGCGCGGGGCGGACGCGGTGCTGATCTGCGCGGCGGGCCGGTCCGGCGACCCGGTGATGCGGGCGACCGAGTTCGCCCGCGACCGTGCGCAGCTCGTCGTCGTCGGGGACGTCCCGCTGGGTTTGGCACGCGCGCCGTTCTACGAGAAGGAGCTCGCCCTGCGCTTCGCGCGCTCGTACGGCCCCGGCCGGTACGAGCGTGGCTACGAGGAGTGGGGCGTGGACTACCCGGCGGGCCAGGTCCGCTGGACGGAGGGCCGCAACCAGGAGGCGGTGCTCGACCTGCTCGCCGCCGGCCGGCTGTCCGTGGCCGATCTGGTCACCCACGCCTTCCCGCTCGAGCAGGCCGCGGCCGCCTACGATCTGGTGGCGACGCGACGGGAGCCGTACCTGGCCATCCGGTTCGACTACCCGCGCCGCGCCGAGCTGACCGAGCCGGTGGAGGGCGCCCTTTCCACGGAGGGCGCTCCGCCTGCGGAGGGGGCAGTCCCGACCGAGGGTTCCGCCCCGGGGGACGCGCGGCAGGTCGGACAGCACACGCAGCGGGTGGCGCGTCGGGTCGGTCCGCCCGGCCGGCGTCGGGGTGACCGGGTCGGTTGGATCGGCGCCGGGAACTTCTCCGGCTCGGTGCTGCTGCCGGCGTTCCGGGCCGCCGGTTTCGACCGTTTCACCAGCGTCGCTTCGGCCGGTGGGCGGTCGGCTCGAGCCTTCGCCGACCGGCATGGGTTCCAGGGGGCCGCCACCGGGGTCGACGAGCTGCTCGACGACGACGACATCGATGTGGTGGTGATCGCGACGCCGCACTCCACGCACGCCCGGCTGGCGGCGGCGGCACTCGAACGGGGCCGGCACGTGTGGTGTGAGAAGCCGCTGGCCCTCGACCTGGCCGAGCTGGAGATGGTCGAGCGGGCGGCGGCCGTGGGCGGCGGTGTTCTGATGGTGGGTCTCAACCGCAGGTTCTCCCCGGCGGTCGTCGCGGCCCGGCGGCGCCTGGCCGAGCGGGACGGCCCGCTGAGTCTGGTCTACCGGGTCGCGGCCGGTCCCGTACCCGCCGAGCACTGGTACGGCGACCGGGTCGAGGGCGGCCGGCTGCTGGGCGAGGTCTGCCACTTCGTCGACACCTGCGCGACGCTGGCGGGCAGCCGGGTCGAGGCGGCGGCAGTGATGCCCGGCCGCGGTGGTGAGGCGCTGCTGGCCGAGGACCTGGCTGTGACGTTGCGGCACGTCGACGGAAGCCTGTCGACCATCGCGTACAGCTCCGCCCGCCCCCGGGCCTGCCGGAAGGAGATGGTCGAGGCTCTCGCGGGCCGGCGTCACCTGCGCATCGACGACTTCCGGGAGCTGGTGGTCGACGGCGGCTCGGAATGGAAGGGCGTGCAGGACAAGGGACACCGGGCGGCGGCCGGCGCGTTCCTGCGGATGTGCCGCGGCGGCGCGACCGACGTGACGGCCGAGCTGATCGCGTCGTCCTGGGCGACACTCGCCGCCGCCGCGAGCCTCGGCACCGGACTCCCACAGCCAACCGGACTTCAACAGTCAATGGAGGCAGCCACCAGCGACCCGGCTGTCATCGACCCGGCCGGTGCTCCCCGCACGGGTACGGGGCGGGTGGCCGCGGTCGGGGTGCCGGCGGCGCGGACAGCGGATCCGGACGGCACGCCTCTGGACGGCGCCGGCCTTCCCGCCGCCCAGAGAGGGAAGAGCGAACCATCCGTCTGACATAGGGGTAACCCGGGTGGACCCGGAGACAGGAGAGCAGAGATCGTGCCTCGCGCGCTGATTACGGGAATCACCGGCCAGGACGGGTTGTACCTGGGGGAGTTGCTGGTGGGGCGGGGTTATGAGGTGTTCGGGCTGGTGCGCGGGCAGTCGAACCCGAAGGTGGCGACCGTGGAGCGGCTGGTGCCGGGGGTCGTGTTGTTGGAGGGTGATCTGACGGATCTTCCGTCGTTGATCGGCGCGGTGGAGATCTCCCAGCCCGACGAGGTGTACAACCTGGGCGCGATCTCGTTCGTCGGGCTGTCCTGGAAGCAGGCGGAGCTGACCGGGGAGACGACGGGCATGGGGGTGCTGCGGGTTCTGGAGGCGCTGCGGATCGCGGGTGGTAACGACCTGTCCCGGGTGCGTTTCTACCAGGCGTCGTCGTCGGAGATGTTCGGGAAGGTGCGGGAGACGCCGCAGCGGGAGACGACGCCGTTTCATCCGCGTTCGCCGTACGGGGTGGCGAAGACGTTCGGGCATTATCTGACGGTGAATTACCGGGAGTCGTACGGGTTGTTCGCGTGTTCGGGGATGCTGTTCAATCACGAGTCGCCGCGGCGGGGGATCGAGTTCGTGACGCGGAAGATCTCCCGGGCGGTGGCGCGGATTTCGCTGGGTCTGCAGGACTCGGTGTCGCTGGGGAATCTGGAGTCGCGGCGCGACTGGGGTTTCGCGGGGGATTATGTGGACGCGATGTGGCGGATGCTGCAGCAGGAGTCTCCGGATGACTTCGTGGTCGCGACGGGGGAGACGCACAGCATTCGTGAACTTCTGGACGTGGCGTTCGCCCGGGTGGGGATCGAGGACTGGTCCGGGTATGTGCGGTCGGATCCGCGGTTCTTCCGCCCGGCGGAGGTGGATGTGCTGGTGGGGGACGCGTCGAAGGCGGCCGAGGTGCTGGGGTGGAAGCCGCGGGTGGGGTTCCGGGAACTGGTGGAGATGATGGTCGACGCCGACCTCGCCGCAGAGCGGGCCGAGATGTCCCGCGCGGGGTCGGCCCATCGGGACACGGCGGTCGGTCGGTCGCCTTCGTCCGTGCCGGGTATGCCCGCGGTGCGCAAGGCGGCCGACGGCCCTGCGCGTGATCGAACAGTGGCGCCATGACCGCGCTGGTGCCCGACCAGGGCGGTCTGCCCGCGGCCGGCCTGCACGCCGTCGTCATCGCCGGCGCGAGACCGAACTTCATCAAGGTGAAGCCTGTCCTCGACGCGCTGGCGGCCGACGGTGCCCGAACCAGTTTCGTGCACACGGGGCAGCACTACGACGAGGCGATGAGTGACGTCTTCTTCGCCGATCTCGGGCTGCGGCGGCCCGACCACCATCTGGAGGCGGGTTCTGGCTCTCACGCGGTGCAGACCGCGGCCGTGATGACCGCGTTCGAGCCGCTGCTGGCGCGGCTTGCACCCGATGTCGTCGTGGTCGTCGGCGACGTGAACTCGACGTTGGCGTGCGCGCTCGTCGCGGCGAAGGCGAACGTCCCGGTCGCCCACGTCGAGGCCGGCCTGCGCAGCGGTGACCGGACGATGCCCGAGGAGATCAACCGGATCGTCACCGACCGTGTGTCGGACCTGTTGTTCGCTCCCAGCCCCGAAGGTGTCGTCCACCTCCTCGCCGAGGGCGCGCGACCGGAGTCGGTCCACCTCGCGGGCAATGTCATGGTCGACACGCTGCTCGCCTGCCGGGAGCGGGCCCGCTCCCGCCCCGTGCTCGCCGATCTGGGCCTGGCCCCCGGGGAGTACGGCCTGGTGACACTGCATCGGCCGAGCAACGTCGACGACCCGGCGGTACTCGACGGGCTGCTCGCGGCGCTGGGCGAGATCGCGCGCCGCTGCCCGCTGGTGTTCCCCGTTCACCCGCGTACCGCCGGCCGCCTGGCCGGGCGGCTGCCGGACGGGGTGCGGGCACTCGGACCGGCCGGCTACCTGGACTGCGTCGCGCTTCAGATGGGTGCGCGACTGGTGCTCACCGATTCTGGTGGTGTCCAGGAGGAGTCCACGGTGTTGGGCGTTCCGTGTCTGACCCTGCGGGAGAGCACCGAGCGGCCGATCACGGTCGCCGAGGGGACGAACCGGGTGGTGGGCTGTTCCCCGGCGGCGATCATCGCGGGCGCGTTCGAGGTGCTCGACCGGCCGCCACCGCCGCGTTGTCCCGATCTGTGGGACGGGCACGCGGGCCGGCGGATCTCCGCGGTGCTCGGGCGGACTCTCGAACGTCGGACTCTCGAACGTCGGGGTCGTCGTGGCAGCGGATCGCGCCCGCGTGGGCAGGCTGAGGTCGTGCCCGCCGACCTGCTGCCGCCATCGCCTGCCGATCGCGGAGCGTGACACACCGTAATGCTGTTGTGTAGCTGACAGTATTTAGTGAGTCACAATAGGTTCATGATTTCTTCGGGAAAGCTGGTGGTGGTCGGCCAGGGGTACGTAGGTCTTCCCGTGGCGATGCGCGCGGTCGAGGTCGGCTGGCGGGTGGTCGGCGTCGACGTCGACGCCGGGCGGGTCAAGCGGCTCGCCGCCGGCGAGTCGTACGTCGAGGACGTCTCGCGGGACCGGCTCGCCGCGGCACTCGACTCCGGGCGGTACGAGCCGACGGCCGACTTCGCGGCGGCCGCGGGGTTCGATGTCGCGGTCGTCACCGTCCCCACTCCGCTGCGGGAGGGCGCGCCCGATCTGGGCTACGTCGCCGAGGCGGCCCGCAGCCTGGCGCCGCTGGTGACACCGGGGGCGACGGTGGTGCTGGAGTCGACCACCTACCCGGGGACGACCGAGGAACTGTTCGGGCCGTTGCTGGAGGAGGGATCCGGGCTCACCGCCGGAGACGACTTCCGGCTCGGCTACTCCCCGGAGCGTATCGACCCGGGAAACCCGACCTGGCGGCTGGAGAACACGCCGAAGGTCGTCTCCGGTGTCAACGACGCCTCGCTCGAGGCGGTCCGGGCCTTCTACGACTCGCTGGTGGACCGTACTGTGCCGGTCGCCTCGACGAGAACGGCCGAGCTCACCAAGCTGCTGGAGAACACCTTCCGGCACGTCAACATCGCCCTGGTCAACGAGCTTGCGATGTTCGCGCACGAGCTGGGGGTGGATGTGTGGGAGGCGATCGACGCCGCCTCCACCAAACCGTTCGGGTTCATGCCGTTCCGGCCCGGCCCCGGCGCCGGTGGCCATTGCCTGCCCATCGACCCGTCGTATCTGTCCTGGCGGGTGCGGCGACGGCTCGGCCGCAGCTTCCGGTTCGTCGAACTGGCCAACGACATCAATGACCACATGCCGGACCATGTGGTCCGTCGTGTGATCGACATGCTCAACCGGCGCGGACGCTCGGTGAGCGGCAGCCGCATCCTTCTGCTCGGACTGGCCTACAAGCGGAACACCGGTGACTCCCGTGAGTCGCCGGCCGCGCGAGTGGCCGCGCTGCTGGCCGATCTCGGTGCCGGGGTCTTCGCGGCCGATCCGCACGTCGACCCCGCGCAGGCGCCGGGACGGGTCGCGCTGGTGGACGCCGACGCGGCGCAGATCGCGGCGGCCGACCTGGTGGTCGTGCTGGTCGACCACGACGCGTTCTGTCGCGACCTGGTGATGCGTCACGCCACGGCCGTCCTCGACACGCGCCGGTGGCTGCCGGCCGTGTCCACAGGTGCCGCCGGTGCGCCGGTGGATCATACGCAGACCGGAATGCCGTCCGGTCCGGCGCGCGCCTCGGTGGTCGACGTGCCGGCGGCGGCTGATCTTCCGGTCGGGGCGGTTGTCCCGGCGCCTCGTTCCGAGCTGCGCCGCGTCCTCATCGAGTCGCTGTGACCTACGGCGTGCCCGACGCCGAGCCGACTGCCAGCGCGGCTTGACGCCAGGGGTCAGGGGGGTGGATCTCAACCTGTAACCGATCGTTCTGGCCGTCATGACCCGGACGGGGCGCCACGCAACGGCGCCCCGCCCGTTCGTCTGCCCCGAGGTCCCGAGTGTCGTGACTCTGTGTAGTAGAACTCTCTCTGTAGGTTAGCGAAGGTTGCCGGGTGCCCTGGAGGGGAGCTGATGAGAGTTCTCGTGACCGAGATGCGTAACGCGCGGGCCCTGTCCTTCAGGTCGGGGTCAGCGCATCGACGACAGCGTGACAGGCGTGCCTGCTATGCTGTCACCTGTGGGG
>NZ_JALKFY010000823.1:0-4962 GCF_023242985.1 Frankia sp. Mgl5
CCGTCACCAGTGGTGACGGGCCCCAACGCTGGCTGTTCGATTCTTCGGGCCCGGCGTACCCGGAGCCCGGGACGGGCGTCTGGAGGGTCCGGAGGGCCTGGGCGCGGAACTCGGCGTTCGTCTGCGCGGACCGCGGACCGACGGACCAGCGGACCAGCGGACGCGCAGATGGGCGGGTCAGGCTTCGGCGAGGGCCTCCACGCGCTCCGGTTCCGGGCGGGCCTGGGCGGCACCAGCCGGGACGATCAGTGACTCCTTGCGCGGCATGAACACCGCCAGCGCGGCGGCCCCGAACATGAGCGCCGCGCACACCAGGAATCCCAGCGAATACCCCGACGTCAGCGCGTCGGCCCGGTCGGCTCCCGCGGCCAGCTCGCTGTCGGTGTGCGTGTCCGCGACGATCGCCAGGACGGCCAGGCCGACGGCGGCGCCGATCTGCCGCGCGGTGTTGAGCAGCCCGGACGCGAGCCCGGCGAGCTGCGGCGGCACCCCCGCAGTGGCGGCTGTCGTCACCGAGACCATGTTGATGCCCATCCCGAATCCCAGCAGGGTGAGCGGTCCGAACACCTCGCTCCAGTACGAGCCGTGCGCACTCAGCGCACTGAGCCAGCAGACACTCGACGCCACGATCACGGACGCGCCGATGATCAGCGGACGGGGGCCGAACCGGCCGACCGTCCGGGAACTGACCTGCGACCCGACAATGATCATGATCGGCATGGGAACCAGCGCCAGGCCGGCCTCGAGGGGCCCCTGCCCCTTCACCTGCTGCAGGTACAGGGTCAGGAAGAAGAACAGCCCGAACATGATCGAGCCCATCACGACGCCGATCGTGTTCGCGTACCGCAGCGCCTTGCGCCGGAAGATGCCCAGTGGCACCAGCGGGTTCTCGGTACGTGACTCGATGATCAGGAACGCCGTGAGGAGCACGGCCGCGGCAACCAGCCAGCCGATGGTCACCGGCGAGCCCCAGCTGCTGGACTCCGTCCGCACGATGCCGTAGACCAGCGCCGTGAGCCCGGCCGTGACGGTCACGGTGCCGGGGATGTCCAGGTCGCGCACTCCGCGAGCCTGACCACGGGACTCGACCAGCGCCGCCCGCGCTCCGACAAGCAGCACCAGCCCGATCGGCACGTTGACGAACAGCACCCACCGCCAGTCGGCGATCTCGGTCAGCACGCCCCCGGCTAGCGCACCCATCGCGCCGCCGCCGGCGGCGGTCGCGCCCCACATTCCGAGCGCCCGGGCGCGCTCCCGCGGATCCGGGAACGAGGTCATCAGGATGCTCAGCGTCGCGGGCGCGAGCACCGCACCGCCAAGCCCCTGCACCGCACGAGCGACGATCAGCATGACCTGGTTCTCGGCGAGACCGCCGGCGAGGCTGGCCGCGGTGAACAGCACCAGCCCGGAGATGAACACCCGGCGCCGCCCGAACAGGTCCGCCGCCCGCCCGCCGAACAGCAGCAGCCCGGCGAAGGCCAGCGTGTAGGCGTTGACCACCCACTGCAGACCAGACGAGCTCAGATCCAGCTCGGTCTGCATGGACGGCAGCGCGACGTTCACGATCGAGACGTCCAGGACGACCATGAACTGGGCGAAGCAGCACACGGCCAGCACCGCCCAGGCCGGCACCCGCCGCCCCCGGCCTGCCGGGGCGGCCGTTTTCTCGCCGGTCTTCTCCCCGGCGGCCTGGCCCGGCGCGAGCGCCTCCTTCTCCGCGGCTCCGGCCAGCGCGACCGTGCCCTCGGGAGACGCCGTGCCGTCCGGAGACGCCGCGCCGTCCGGCGAGTCCAGGCCCTCGGACGTCACCGCATCCGCCGACGTCACCGCGACCGGCGGGGCGGCCGGGGTCGCCGCCACCGCGGCCACCGCGACCACGGCAGCGGTCGCCTGCTCAGGAACGACGATCTCGACCGGCTCCGCACCGGCCTCCGGCTCCGCCGCGCTCCCATCCGCGACCGCGGCCTGCGCCTCGACGTCGGATCCGGCCTCGCTCCCGGTCCCGACCTTGGTCCCGACCTTGGTCCCGGTCCCGGTCTTGGTCGCAGCCTCGGACTTGACCTCGACCGCCTCCGTGGGCTCGGCCGCAATCTCTGGCTCGACCGCAACCGCCGGCTCGGCCACAACCGCAGCCTCGGCCGCGATCTCGGACTCAGTCGCGACTTCGGGCTTGGCCTCAGGCTCGGGCTCGGCTGGCGGGCTCTGCCCCTCAGCCTTCTCCTCGGCCACCGCGCCCGTCTCCTCGGCCACGCCCGCGTCGGCGGCCACTGCTTCGGCCGTCACCTCGGCCTTCTCAGCCGCCGGTTCGTCGGTAGTCACCGTCCCGGCCGCCACCTCGGCCTCTTCGGCAGGCGCCTCGCCGGCCCCGGCCACCACGTCAGCCTGTTCGCGGTCAGCCGCTTCGCTGTCAGCGCCTTCGCGCGCCGCCCCGGCGCCCGCGGCCGCCGCGTCGACAGCCTCGCCGTCAGCACTCTCCCCGTCAGCACCCTCGCCGTCGACGACCTCGCCGGAGGCAGCCTGACCAGCGACGACCTCACCAGCGGCAGCCCCACCGGCAGCAGCCTCAGCCGCGGCGCCGTCGCCGCCGGTGGGTCCGAGGTCGCCAGCGCCCGCGGCGGCATCCGCCGTGGCTTCGGGCGTCACCGCCTCGCTCGCCGCGGCCGGCGTCGCCGTGCCGGTCCGCCTGCGCGCCTGCGCCCCGGCACCCCCGGATCCCGCGGACCTCGCTCTCGACTTGCCCCTGCTCTTCGCCATCGCGCCCTCCCACAGCCGCACCGGTCGTCGATCTGGCGGCCGCGCCGGCCCGCGACCAGGTCCCCGTACACCGTACGGACGTCCGACCGACCCTACGTCGTACGCTGTACGGAATCCAAACCGTATCCGGGGAGCAACGTGCGATGAACACCACATCCGTCGACCCGGCCAAGCCCCGCGGAGCCGGTGACCGACCGGCCGCCAGCCGGGCCGGGCTGTCCCGTGAGCGGATAGTGGCCGTGGCCCTGGAGATCGCCGACGCCGAAGGACTCGACGCGGTCTCGATGCGGCGCGTCGCCGCCATGCTCGGCGTCGGCACGATGACCCTCTACACCCACGTCCAGGACAAGGAAGCACTGCTGGAACTGATGCTCGATGCGCTGACCGCCGAGCACCTCCTCGCCGACACCGGCCCGGACTGGCGCACCGGCCTCACCCGGATCGCCCGCCTCACCCGCCAGAGCCTGCTGCGCCATCCCTGGGCGCTGGCGCTCGGCCTGCGCCCCGCTCTCGGACCGAACAAGCTGCGGCACATCGAGCAGTCCCTCGCCGTCGCGTCCGGGCTCACCACCGACCCGGCGGCCCAGCGAACGATCGTGCACGCGGTCGACGACCTGGTCGTCGGCTGCGCGATGCGGGAGCTCGCGGCGCGGGCCATCGAGGCCGACGTCCCGCGCCCGTTGTGCGGGCTGCGGCGCCGCATCGACGCCGAGCCCACCCTGCGGGAGCTGCTCCACAGCGGGGAGTTCCCACACCTGGCCCGGATGCTCGCCGGGGACGCCCCCTTCGCCTCCGAGCGGTTCGAGCAGGCCCTGACCTGGCTGCTCGACGGCATCGAGCGGACGTACCGCCCCGATTCCCCCCCAGCCTGAAGCCCTCATCTCCACCCGCGGCTCGCGGGTCGAGGCGGGGCGAGGCGGGGCGAAGAGCAGCGAAGAACGCGGACCGGTCTTCACGGAAACGGCCCGAGCGGCTACCTTCGACCGAGTGAGCACCGTCGGTCAGCACGCCGCCACCAGGCGGGAGTCCGTATGACCACGGCCGCGTCCGGAATGACGGCGGCCGCGTCCAGGCTGGCCACAGCTCTGCCCAGGCGGGTGCGGCCTCTGCTGGACGGCGACCCGTCCACGATCGGCCCCTACGCCGTCCTCGGCCGGATAGCCCAGGGCCCGGGCGGGCTGGTCTTCCTGAGCCGCGCCGTCGGCGGCGCCCAGGTAGCGCTGCGCGTTCCGGAACCACCTCCCACCATCAGCGAACGGGACTCGGAGCCACCGCCCACAGCCACCGGGCAGGGCCCGGACGCGGCGCGGCGGCTGCGCGCGCACCTGTGTGAACGCTTCGCCGCCGCTGCCAACAGCGCCCGGGCCGCCGCCGGCCCGCACCGCTGCGCGGTCCTGGACTCCGGAGTCGTCGCCCCCGGCCCCGATGTCCATCTCCCGGCCAGCGCAAGCGCCGACGGCGGCACCGAGCCAGCGGCGCCGCCGCGGTTCGCGGGGCTGCCCTACCTGGTCACCGAGTTCGTCGACGGACCCACGCTGGCCCGGGAGGTAGCCGAACGCGGGCCGCTCTCCCCCGCCGAACTGCACGTCCTCGCATCGGCGCTGCTCGACGGACTACGTGCCGCCCGTCGGGCCGGCGGCCCGGCCCGGGACCTGTGCGTCCCGACCCCCGACGACATCGTGCTCTCCCTCACCGGCCCACGGCTGGTCAACCTGGGCCTCGGCACGACCGCCCGACCCGGTGGCGACGACGGCCCGCCGGACCCGGCGGTCGCGGCCTGGGCCCGCGTCGTCGCGCTTGCCGGCACCGGCTGCCTCCCCCCGCCTGGCTGGCCGAACAGCGGTGGGATGGACGACCCCGCCACCGTCGCGGTGCTCAACGCCATGCCGCGGGGCCAGGTCCGCACCGTGCTGAGGGACGCCCTCACGAGCCCTCGCCCGGCACCCACGCCGGCCCGCACCGCCGGCGGAAGCAGCGGAAGCGGCACGGGCGCAAGAATCGCCACGGAGCGGGATGCCGCCGGGCTCGCCCGGCTGGACAGGTTGCGGGCCAGTCTCGACGACCGACCCGGCATGCCGGTACGCGGGCGCCGCCGCGCCGGATCACGATCCCGGTCCCCGGTTCGCCAGGCCCGCGAGGTGGTCGGTGCCGGCGCCGCCGGCGAGATCCGCCGGGGGGGCGGCCCCCCCCCCCGGCCCCCCCCCCGCC
>NZ_JALKFY010000823.1:4972-30560 GCF_023242985.1 Frankia sp. Mgl5
CGGGGTGGGGGGGGGGCCCGGCGCGGCGGGCGACCCCCGCGGGGCGGCGGGCGCCGGCGCCGGCGCCGGCAGCGGCAGCGGCAGCGAGGGTGTCCGGTCCGGCGACGCGGCGCGCGGGCGCTGGCGCTGGCGGCCGGTCGCGGCCGGGGTGATGACCGCGGTCACGGTGGTCGCGGTGGCGGCTTCCACGGGTCCCTCGTCGGGGCCGACCGCTGTCGTCGCCGGTGCCACCGTGCCGCTGGCGGGTGCCCCGCGAAGCACGCCTGTTCCGGCACCCGTCCCGGATCAGCCCGGCGACCCGCGGCGCCCCGGAGGGGCTCGGGTCGCACCCGCCCCGCCACCCGCCGAGCCGGCCCCGCCTCCTGAGGAGCCGGGCGTGGCGGAGCAACCCGCGGTCACCGAGCCGGGCACTGCGCTGAGCCAGCCACCGAGCGGCCCGACCGCGTCCGACGGAACAGGCGGGTCCCCGGCCCGTGCCCGCCCCTCGGGGCCGGCCGGCCGCCCGGCCCCGGCGCGCCTCGCGGTTGCCGCACCTACCCCGGAGTCGGCGACCACCCCGCACGCCTCGACCCCACCGGCCGCCCCGCTGCCCCCGGCCGCCGCCGCGGGCGCCGGACCGGCACCCAACGGCCCCGGCCCAGCACCGGCCTCGCCGCCGACGGCGCCGCCGCCGCCGCCGACCAGCGGTCTCACCCCCGTCCAGATCGGCGTGGTCCCGCTGTCCCCGCGCTGACCCGCAGGAATCGCCGCGCCGGCGTGGCCAGGGCGGATGTCTGATGCGGCGACTAGTCCCGGACGGCGCCCGCGGGCCACACGACGTGGACCGGCTTGTGCTGGCTTCGCGCGTACGTGACGACGTCCGCGGTGCCGGCGTAGTCACGGGCGGGCTGGCCGTCCCAGACTGCGATCAGCTCGTCCACCTCGTCGACCAGGGCCTCGCTGGCTGCCATCAGCGCCGCCAGGTCCACCTCGGGCCCCGGCAGTGTGCGCACGCGCGTGGCGGCGGCGCGCAGGCGGTCGTAGTCCGCTCGGTGCTCCGGCGGCAGGAACTCCCGGTAGTCCCGCGCGGGCAGGATGGCGACAAGCCGGCCCCCGAGGCCGAGCACCAGGTCGGCGAAGACGCTGTCGGTGCCCTCGGCGAGGCAGCTCACACCGACCAGCTCAGCGGCCCGGTGCCGGCCCAGCAGTCGGCGCATCTCGGCGGTCGTGAACGTCTCGACCTCCGGCGACAGGACGCGGTGCCCGGTGATCCCCACGACGGCCATCTTGCAGGCGCTCCTCTCACTCCGCTCCGTTGCACAAGAGCGCCGGGTAGCGCCGCTCATGCCGCCTCACCTTTCGGTGAGGCACCCCGGGTCTGACCGGTCTTGGCCGTGCCCGGTTCCCGCTTCACAGCCACCCGCCGCCGCGCCGGTGGTGCTGGCGCGTTGGTCTTACGGTCGGCTCCACGGGCTGTTTTAACGTCGCCGATGTACTCGCGGTCGACGAGCCGAGCCAGGTTGACCGCCGCGTTCTCGTCGCGGTCGATCACCAGCCCGCAGGACGGGCAGGAGAAGGTGCGGTCCGACAGTGTCAGGCTTGGGTTTCGCCAGCCACAGCCGGAACAGGTCTTCGAGCTTGGGTACCAACGGTCCGCGACGTGCAGGTGCGCGCCATGCCAGCCGGGCACGTACACCTGCGTCCTGGTCTTCGGGTCGCGAACCCACCGGCCGCACTTGTACTCCAACTGGCGGCGCAGTTCGCCCATGCCGACCTCGGAGACCGCCTTCGCCAGGCTGTGGTTACGCACCATGCCGGCGACGTGCAGATCCTCGATGACCACCGTGTGGTGGGTCCGGGCGAGTTCGGTGGTGACCTTGTGTAGCCCGTCGCGCCGCTGGTTGGCGGTGTGGGCATGCTGTTTCGCCAGGTCGGCGGCGAGCTTGCGCCTGCCGCTGCTGCCCGGCTGTGACCGGGCGTAGGCGCGGGAGGTCTTGCGGAGCTTCTTCTCAGCCCACGCGGCATGCTTGGGGTTCGGGACCTTCTCACCGGTCGACAGGACGGCGAGGTGCTTCACGCCCAGGTCGACACCGATCACACCACCAGTGGCCTGCCGGGCGGACGGCCCGTCGGGGATCTCCCGCTCGACCGCGACGGTGAACGACACGAACCAGCGGCCAGCCGTGCGGGACACCGCCACGCCGAGGAGGCGGGCACGGCCGTCGCCGAGCAGAGCGGTGAGCGCACCCATCGGCTCGTGGACCTTCACCCGGCCGATCCGGGGCAGTTTCACATGCCGGTCCCCGTCCGGACCGTAGGAGCCGGTGGTGTACCGGAACGAGTCACGGGCCTTCCCGCGCTTTTTGAACCGGGGGAAACCGACCTTGCGACCTTTCCGCCTGCCCGTGCGGGAGTCGGAGAAGTTCTTCAACCCGGCGGCCAACTGCGCCAGCCCGGCGGAGAACGCCTCCTTCGAGCACTCCGCCCACCACGGCGCGATGTCGTTCTTCACCGTGTTCCAGGCCAGGCGCAGCGCGGGCAGCGTCCACGGAACCGCGGTGAGCAGGTCGCCGGCCAGCCCGTAGGACTCCTCGGCCTCGCGCTGCGCCAGCGCGGCCTTCACCCGAGCCAGGCCCCAGTCGAACGCGAACCTGCACGCGCCCGCATGCCGGCGCAAGCCGGCACGCCCGACGTTGTTCGGGTCGAGCGCGAACCGGTACGCCTGCAGCGTCGTCTTCACATGGCTGCCTCGGTGGCGGCCGCGACGGCGCGAGCGGCCCGGTTCGCGGCGCCGCGGCGGCCATAGAGCCGGGCGCACATCGACGTCAGGATCTCGGTGATGTCCCGTACCAGGTCGTCGTCGACCTCCGAGGGATCGACGACCAGCAGCCGCCGGCCGCTGGCGGCAAGCGCGGCCTCGACATACTCGGCACCGAACCGGGCGAAACGGTCCCGGTGCTCGACGACGATCGTCGTCACCTCCGGGTCACCCAGCAACGCGGGGAACTCCCGGCGGTGCCCGTCCAACGCGGAACCGACCTCGGTCACGACCTTACCGACGGCCAAATTCTGGCCCGCAGTCCAGCGGACGATCCGGGCGACCTGCCGGTCAAGGTCCGATTCCTGGTCAGCGGACGAGACACAGGCATAGACCGCCACCGTCCCCGACGGGACCGACCGCGCGGGCTCGTCGACGAGGATCAGCCCGCCGACCCGACGGGCAGGAACCGGAAGCCTGCCGTCAAGGAACCACTGGCGGGCGGTGGAGTACCCGACTCCGTTCGCCGCAGCCCACTCCTTGAGGTTCACTCCACCACCACACAGCGCTATCTGACACCATCCAGCGCTAACACGACAGCAGTTTTCACCCCTGCCACAGGGCGCTCCACTCACCAGGCACCCCCGCCACAGGGCGCTCCTCCCACCGCGAACCCCGGTCACACTGCGCTGCGCTCGCTGGACGTTCCGCTCACCGAGCGCGACCCGAGCTCGCGGGCGAGGGCGCCGGCCAGCGAGCCCCGCGGCTCGACCTCGATGCCGTCCAGCTCCAGCCAGCGGGCCAGGGTCCTGAGCTCGCTCGCCAGCGCCCGCTCGGCCCGCCAGCGGAACAGCGGCTGCCACTGCACGGGAACGAGTGACGCCTCGTGCGCCCAGTACTCGAACGCCTTGCGGTCGGTGTGTACGTGGCTGTCCAGGGCGTCGGTCGGGTAGGGGCCGAAGCGGGAGAAGCCGGGCAGGTGGTGCGCCCTGGCCAGCACGTTCACCGAGTCGATCTGCACGACGCCGACCAGGTCGAACAGGTTCCGGATGGCGGAGACACCGGCCGGGGCCGGGCCGTGGGGACGGATCAGCCCCTGGGCGGCGAGCGCGAGCCGCCGGGCCTCCCCCGGGGTGAGCTCGTCGCCCCGCCCGGATTTCCCCACGGATCGCAGCGTATGCGGGATTCTCCGTCGCGAAGGTTGCTTCGAGCCAAGTGGCGGACCCGCCGGCGGCCAGGCCACCGCTGCCCACGCCCCGGGCGGTCAGTTCCCCAGTCGGAACCGCGACACGAAGCTCCAGATCACGGCGTTGGCATCGAGATCGCCGCTGACCCGACCCAGCACGTCGACCGGGAACAACGAGACACCGCCGGGCCACGTGTGGCCGCCGCCGACAATCTCGTAGAGAACCACCGGCGTGCCGGCCGGGCAGCCGGCGAACTCGTGCCGGACAGCGGTCGTGCCGTCGGCCGGGGCCCGGTCGGGCAGGGGGGTGTCGACGGTCGTCGCCGCGCAGCCGGCGGACCGTGCCCAGGCCTGCGCCCCGGCAGCCGCCTCCGCATATTTGAGCACCCGGTCGTCGGCGCCGTGGAGGACCACCATCGGCACCGGGGCGGGCCGGACCCGCGGGTAGCTGGGACATCCGGCTCCGGGCGCCGACCCCGCCACCGTGGCGAACGCGGCGAAGCGGTCGTGGGCCCGGCAGGCGAGCGACTGCGTGAACAGACCGCCATTGCTGGTGCCGGAGGCATAGAGGCGGGACGGGTCCGCCCCGAACCTGGCGATCACCAGGTCGGCGAGCGCGCGGGCGAACCCGGGGTCGTCGACGGGCGGGGAGTCCTCGCCGCCGGGCACCCCCTGCCAGCCGATCCCCTCGTGCGCCGGGACCACCAGGAGGTAACGCTCGCGGTCGGCGGACGACGACAGCCGGCCCGTGAGCTCCGCCACCGCCGGGGTCTCGAACATCCCCGGGAAGTGGAACAACGCCGGGAGCGGGCCGGCCGGCGCCTCGACCGGAACCCGCACCGCCGCCCACCGGTCGACGCCCGCGTGCCGGAGCCGGACCACGTGGTCACCGGGATCGGGCACGCCGTCCACGATGGTGATCTCGGCCGTCGTGAGCCGCCCGGGACCGCCGGCGGCGTCCAGGCCGCGGACACGAGCCGGGCCGGACCAGGTGGCGGTTCCGTCGGCGGGCCGCAGCACCTCACCACGGACGTCCGCGGTGATCTCGATCCCGGCGGACGGGTCCCGCAGGGCCCACGAGCCCGACCACGGCCGGTCGGCGGCGGCGGCGTCGCGGCTGGCGGCGACGGTGATCGTCGCGCCGCCTCGCAGCTCGGCGGCGCCGCCCACGGACCGGGTCCGCTGCTCCCAGATGTCGTCGAGGACGGCGATCCCGCCCTCGGTCGCGTCGCCGGCGGCGCCGGTCAGCGCGTAGCCGTCCCCGGGGCCTGGCCCGGTGTCGCGGAGCCGGACCGACACGTGGTCGAGGCGGCCCGAGGCGGCGGCGGACGCCACGGCCACCGGGGTGACGCAGGCCGCGACAAGCATCACCACCGCCGCCAGCACCCGCCCAGCCGGGCCCCCCTGCGCCGGCCAGCCCCCTCGCACGAACCAGCCCCCTCGCACAGCCCGGGCCCGGCGCGGGGCCGACGTCCGGGTCATGGCAGCGCCCGGTCCCCGGCGAACGCCCGGACGGCGTCGGCGAGCAGCGTGACCTCCGCCGCCCACAGCCGGGCGAGATCGCGCGATCCGGGCAGACCGGCGTCCGCGGCCGTCCCGACGCTCACGGTGTCACCGAGACCGCTGAGGTGGCAGGCGAGCCGCTCGCCCGGGAACAGGGTCGGGACGGGCACGGCCGTCGTGATCGGCCGTCCGGCCGCGGCCAGTGGGCCCGGTGCCCCGGCCTGGTTGGACACCGACAGCACCGACGAACGCCCGCTCAGCCCGGCGCCGAACAGGCGGGGCCGGGCCCGCGCGGGCAGCAGCTCGAAGAGCAGGCGCTCACCCAGACCGAGCGTGCCGCCCTGCTTGAGACGATCCGTCCGGTCACGTACCGCGAACAGGCGGTCGAGTGGGAGCGGCTCGGCACACGGCAGGACGACGCGGGCACCCGCCACGAAGTTCGCGAGCATCGCGCGCTCCCCCGGCTGGCGGGTGCTGACGGCCATCGCGACCGCCATCCCACCGGCCCGGCCGGGCAGCGCACCCCCCGCGCCGGCCGCGCCGGTCCACCGTCGCAGGGCGCCGGCGAGCGCCGCCAGGAAGGCGTCGTTGACGGTGCCGCCCACCGCGGCGCCGATCGAGCGCAGCAGCGACAGGGACGTCGTCTCCCAGCTGTGTGTGGTCCGCCCCGCCCACGGGGCCGTGAGGACCGCCGACCCGGCGGCGGGGGTGAGCCACCGCAGGGAGCGCGCGGCGGCGGCTCCGACCTCCCGGGCCCGGGCGCGACCGGGTTCGCGCCGCTGCGGCGGGACGAACGCCATCGGGTCGGTACCGATGCCGAACAGGGCCGAGAGGACGAGGTTCTTCGCCGTGCCGTCCTGTTGGATGTGGCTGGCCCGGTAGAACAGGGCGAACTCGGTGTCGTCCGCGGAGCGCAGCAGCCACAGCTGCCACGGCGGCCCCGACAGCGGCACCACCGCGCCGCTGAGCCCTTCCACGAAGTCGCGCAGCGCCGTCCCGGCGAACCCCGGTGCCGGCGTGGCACCGTGTGCGGACGGGGCCGCGGGTGGCTGGACCGGGTGCTCGCGGACGAGGCAGTCCAGGTCGACCTCGGGATCGGCGCGCCAGCCGTATCTCGCGCGGCGCCCCGGTAGGCAGACGAGCCGTTCGGTCAACAGCGGGAACCGACGCAGGCGCTCGGCGACAAAAGCGCGCAGCTCGTCGATTCCAGGAGCCGGTCCGGTACCGAGAAGCAGGCAGTTCACGTTTATCGGCACGTCGGCGTGCAGGAGCTGGTATTCGAGCAGGGCGGTGTCGAAAGCGTTGAGGAAGCGGATGCGGTCCATCGACTGCGGGCTCGCTCTCTGCTCCGATTTCACCCACGGATTCGGCGCGACGGCAACCGGGGCAGGGGCCGGGAGAAATCCGCTGAGCCGGCGCGCCAGGAAGACGACGACGGCGCTGGAACTGACATCGACGCGCATCGCCTCGAAAGGCGAGCGGAGAAGAATTCGCGGACGGGTTCGGCGACCGGGCGGCGGCGTGCCGCTGTTGGAGACCGTAACCCGGCCGGCTGGTCCGGGCTGGCCCGCCGCCCCTTTCGGCGGCACCCGCCCCGGAATTCGACCGCCGGGCGGAATCGTCACCGCGACGCGGCGCGGCGCGCGCCGGTGACCGGGACGGTCAGGGTTGACCGAAGGCGCCGACCGCGAGCTGGTGCACAGCCGGATCCCGACACGTCTCGACACCGGCCGGCAGCGCCGCGAGCAGGCTCCCACGGTCGTCGGGCGGGTACACGCGCAGATTCGCGCCCCGCACCGCCTGGCCTGGTTCCTCGCAGCCCGGAAGCAGCCCGGCCTGCGTGATCGCCAGCGTCGCGCCGGTGCTGCCGCCCGGTGGCAGTGTCACCGGGATGCCGGCCGGCCCCGTGCGGTCAGCCGCCGCCCCGACCTGGCCACCGGTGGCGTCCACCACCGACACACCGGGGTAGCCGACGACCGAGCAGGTGCCGGGACCGGTGTTCCTGAGCACGATCCGCCCGTAGACGTGGCCCGCCGCGCCCTGGACGTCCTCGAGGGACGCGGCGAGGCCGGTGGACGCGCAGGCCGGCCCGGCACCGCCGACACCCGTGACCGGGATCCCGGCGGACGGGCCGGTCGAGCCCGTCACGGCGGTCGGCCGCGCGGTGGACGCGGCTGGCGGCTGGCTGGTCCCGGAGACGACCGGCGGGCCCGGCGGAGCTGACACGGCCTGGCCCGCCGGTCCGTCCGACCCACCGCAGCCGGCGACCGACGCCGCGAGCGACAGTGACGCCACGATGAGCATGCCTCGGCCTGTGCGCATACCGGCCTGCCTACCCCACGCCCGGACGCCGCAGACCACGGCCCCGCCGGGGTGTCAGGTTGCGGCCTCGGCCAGGTCACGAACGCCCAGCTCGGTGAGCAGCCGGGCGCGCAGGGCGACGAAGGCGGGATGGGCCCGGGGCCGGGGAGTCGGCAGGTCCACGGGGACGTCGAGGGAGAGCCGGCCGTCGGTCAGGACGAGGACCCGGTCGGCCAGCAGGATCGCCTCGTCCACGTCGTGGGTGACGAAGAGGACGGCGGGGCGGTGCCGGCGGCACAGCTCCTGGAGCAGGGCGTGCATCCGGATGCGGGTGAGCGCGTCGAGCGCGCCGAACGGCTCGTCGAGCATGACCAGATCCGGTTCGCGGACGAGGGCACGGGCCAGCGCGACCCGCTGGGCCTCGCCGCCGGAGAGGGTGACCGGCCACGAGCGCTCGCGCCCGGCGAGCCCGACCTCCGCCAGCGCGGCGCGCCCGCGCCGGTCGACGTCCGGGCCGGGCAGGCCGAGGACGACGTTGCCCAGCGCCCGCGTCCACGGCAGCAGCCGCGGCTCCTGGAAGACCACCGCGCGCCGGCGGGCGGCGAGCACCTCGCCGCTGACCTCGTCGTCGAACCCGCCGAGGATCCGCAGCAGGGTGCTCTTGCCCGACCCGCTGCGCCCCAGCAGGGCCACGAACTCGCCGGGCGCGACGGTCAGGTCGAGACCGTCCAGCACGACGTGGTCGCCGAACACCCGGGTCAGCCCGCGGACCCGGATCGCCGCGGCCGCCTCGTCGGCGCCGGTCAGGTCCCGGAGAATCCGCGTCGCCATGACAGCAGGCTCCTTTCGAGCAGGCGGACGAAGCCGTCGCAGAGCAGACCGAGGAGTCCGTAGATCACCAGGCAGAGCACCATGATGTCGGTGCGGTTCCAGCCCTGGGCGCGGTTGAGCAGGTAGCCGATGCCGGAGTCGGTGTTGACCTGCTCGGCGAACACCAGCAGCAGCCAGGCGACGCCTAGGGACCAGCGCAGCCCCACCAGGAAGCCCGGGAGGGCACCGGGAATGATCACCCGCCGGACGAGACCGGCCCGGCCGAGCCCGAAGGCCCGGCCCGCCTCGACGAGCTTGATGTCCACGCTCCGGATCCCGGCGAAGGTGTTCATGTAAACCGGGAAGATCACGCCGGCGGTGATGAGGAAGATCTTCGCCTCCTCGCCGATGCCGATCCACACGATGATCAGCGGGAGCAGGGCGATGACCGGAATGGTGCGCAGGAAGTTCATCGCCGAGTCGACGACGTCCTCCCCGAACCGGAAGAACCCGGCGATCACGGCGAGCGCCAGGCCGACCGCCACCCCGAGAGCGCATCCCCAGCCGACCCGGTAGAGGGACATACCGAGGTTGTCGGCCAGCTCGCCCGTGCCCCACAGCTCCCGGGCGGCGTCGAGCACCGCGCCGGGTGAGGCGAACGCGCGGTCGCTGACCAGGTCGAGCCCGGTGACCACGAACCACCCGAGCAGCAGCAGCGCCGGACCGGCCAGTCGACGCGCCCACGACGGGACGGCCCGTGCGCGCCGCGCGCGGTTCCGCTTGCCGGTCGGATCCTCGAGCAGGGGAGCCACGGGCCCGTCAGGTCCGGCGCCAGCGGGCTCGCCGGTGGCCACCGGCGTGCCGGACGCCACGGGCACGCCGGACGCCACGGGCACGCCGGACGCCACGGGCACACTGACCAGGCCGGGCGCGGGAGCGGCTTCACCGATGACCTCGGTCATGTCGTCCTCCCTTCGACTCGCCGTGGGCGGAGAGTGCTCATGTCGGCAGGCTCGCGGCGGTGAACGCCGCGGTCAGCTCGGTGGTGAACGCCTTGTCGACCTCGTCGTCGACGTTCAGCGACGGGGGCAGCTCCCCGACGTCGGCGAGCAGCTTCGCCTGGGTCCGCTGGCTGTCGACGAACGCCGCCGTGACCGGGGTGTACCTGCTCTCCGGCAGGCTCTCGAAGTACTTCCGCGCGGCGACCGGATCCTGTTTGAGCGTCTCCACGTAGTACTTCTGGATCCACTCGTCCGGGTTCTGCTTGGGCCACGCCGAGGCCCGGGAGAGGCGGAGCACGAAGTCCCGCACCGCCTCGCGGTGGGCCGGGTCCGCCAGCGCGTCCTTCGCCGCGAGCAGCACCGAGTACTGCGGCAGCGGCTTGGTCTCCACCTCGTAGGACCCGGCGCTCTGCGCGGTGACCGCCGCGCCGAACTGGCGGACGTACACCACGGCGTCCACCGCTCCGGAGGAGAAGGTGGCGGGCAGGCTCGCCGCCGGGACGTTGACCGGGGTGACGTCGTCCTGGGTGAGCCCGACCGAGTCGAGCTGGTTGAGGAGATAGCCGTGCAGGGAGGTCCCCTGGGTGAACGCGACCCGCTTCCCCTTCAGGTCGGCGAGGCTGTGGATGCCGGAGCCGGCGGAGGCGAAGATGGTCTGGCTGTTCACCCGGTTCTCCGCCACGGCCACGGCGACCACTCCGGCGTCCGCGGCGTTCGCGAACAGGACCGGCGTGTCGCCCATGAAACCGACGTCGAGCCGGCCCGCACTGAACGCGGCGTTCATGTGCGGCCCGTCGGCGAAGTTGTTCCAGTTCAGCTTGTAGGGGGTGTCGCGGCCCGCGCCCGACAGCGTGATCGGGAGCTCCAGGAACTTGCTCTGGTCGCCGATCCGCAGCGTGCCGGCCTTTCCGCCGGACGCGGGGGCGGCCGGGTCCGAGTCGCCGCCGCCGCACGCGGCGAGGCCGACCGTCAGCAGGGCCGCCAGGCCGGCGGACGCGAGCGCCAGCCGCCGCCCACGGGTCCGTCGATGGTGCATGGGTCTCTCCCGGTGGCCGGAGCCGCGGGCGCCGACTGGGGCGGCGCCGGCGGTCAGGGGTTCAGGACTCCGCGGGCGACGGTCAGGAGCCGAGGAACGGCTGGCCGGCGACCAGCTCCGACTCCGCCCCGTCGACACCGACCGGGACGTCGCCTTCGAGGGTCACCCGGTAGAGAACCCGGTCGAAGTCGAGATGACCGAGGTCGGACGGCCCGAGATGCGCGGTGGCGCGGTTGTCCCAGAAGGCGATGTCACCCGGGTTCCACTTGAACCGCACCGTGAACTCCGGCCGGGCGATCTGCTCGTAGAACAACTCGAGGACACGGTGGCTCTGCCGGGCGGACAGACCGATGATCTCGTTGTCACGCGCGGTGAAGCTGGGGCTGACGAACAGGGCCCGCTCGCCGGTCTCCGGATGCACCCGGACCACCGGGTGGATGGCGACCAGCGGGTTCGAGGCGATCCGCTTCCCGTACTCGCCACCGTCGAAGATCGGCAGGCTGAAGCTGTGCCGCGCGCGCAGGCTGTCGGCCAGCGTCCGCAGCGGCTCGGGCAGAGCCTGGTAGGCGGCGACCAGGTTCGTCCAGGCGGTGTCACCGCCGTAGGGCGGGACGATGTCGGCGCGCAGAATCGACCCGGCCGGCGGGTTGACCAACGCCGTCACGTCGGTGTGCCACCCGTTGTCATAGGTGACCTTCCGGTTGCCGAAGAGCTGCGCGTAGCGCCGGCTGTCGATCGGCAGGATCTCGGGGAACCCCTCCGGGGGCGCGGTCTCGTGCGGGTGGGCGGGAGTGAGCTTGCCGAAGCGCCGCCCGAACGCCACCTGCTGGGCGTGGTCCAGGTTCTGGTCGCGGAAGAACACCACCTTCCAGGTCAGCAGCGCGGACCGGATCTCGGCGACGGTCGCGTCGTCGAGTTCCTCCCGCAGGTCGACGCCGTGGATCTCGGCGCCGGTGTATCCGGACAACGGCCGGACGTCGATCAGTGTCTGGACCTGACTGGTCATCGTCAAATTTCCCTTCGGATCGTGAATGCGTACGGGTACCCGGATAAGGACCGCCTGAAAAAGCGGTCGAGAACATGCCGGCACCAGTTTCGGGAATCATCCCGAATACACGCGCCAACCATCCTCCCGGCGACCAGAGCGGGCAGAGAATGACAATGGAGCGCGGTTACGGGTCACCGGCGCGGCGTGACACGCCCCCGGCCAGCATTAATCCACCGGGGATGGTGGAAATTCAGTGCCGGACGAGGATGGAACAGTGGGAGCCACGCCGGAAGAATCGGCCGGAGCGGCACCCACCCGGAGCCGTACATCGATCCACGGAGACCGGGAGAACATTCCCCCGAGTTCCCACGGGGCGCTGCCCGGCGGCGTCCTTCACAATTCCATGATTGCTCGGTTAATTCGCCAGGTCAATGATTTCCGATCGGATGGAAATATTACGGAGCCGCTACCGGGGGTCGTGACCACTCGGCCGCCCTGGCGGCCTGCCGGTCGCGGCGGGTGTGCACTGTGCGCGGGCTGCGGTGCACCGAGTCGAGCACGGTCGCCGCCGCGGCGACGGCGAGCACGTCCGTCCCGAAGCTGCTGGGGCGCACGACCCGCTCCGGGTCCCCGCACGCGCGCGAGAGCCGGGCGATCTCCTCGTACAGGTCGGGGAGCAGGTGCGGCAGGTAGATCGCGGACATCTCGGTCAGGACGAGGAGTTCCGGGTCCAGCATGTCGAGCAGCGTCGCGGCGATCCTGGCGACCCCCCGCAGCCGTTGGCGCAGCAGTCCAACCACGAGGTCGTCGCCGGCACGGGCCGCCCCCAGCAGGAGCTCGGCCTCCGGTCGCGGTATGGCTCCGAGCTCGACGGCCTTCACGAGCAGAGCGCGGTCCGACAGCGCGGTCTGGGCGCAGCCCCGGCTGCCGCAGGAGCACGGCAGGTCGGCCCCGGGCAGGTTCAGGTGCGCCACCCCGCCCGCCGCCGAGCGAAGGCCGTGATGCACGACTCCGCCGGTGGCGATGGCCGCGTCCACCACATGGCCCACGAACAGGTGAACCAGGCTTGCCCGGGCCCGCGGCTCACCGAAGAGGATCTCCGCCTGGGCCAGCGCACGGGCATGGCCGTCCACGCTCACCGGGAGGCCGGTGCGGGCGGCCAGCAGCGGGCCCAACGGCAGGTCCCGCCAGCCCAGCGGCTCGTGTTCGACCACGACGCCGGTCCGTGCGTCGACGTGGCCGCCCGTGACCACGCCGAGTCCGAGGACCCGGCGGTGGCCGGCGTGCCGGCGCAGGAATCCGGGCAGGTGCCGAACGATGGTCGAGAGCGTGTCGTCGGCCTCGCCCCGGTGCGGCAGCTCCTCGCGGGCGACCACCCGGCCCCGCAGGTCGACGATTCCGAAGGTGAGCATGGGGACGGCGATGTGCACGCCGCAGGCGAGGTGGGTGTCGGTGTCGACGTCGAGCGGCACGCTCGGCCGCCCCGCCCGCGGCGCGCCGGCAGCGACCGGCAGCTCCCGCAGCAGCCCGAGCGAGATGAGGTCGGCGGTCTGCCGTGAGACCGCGGCCGGGCTGAGACCCGTCGCGGTGCCGATGAACCCCCTCGCGACGGGCCCGTGATCGAGGACGGCGCGCAGCACGGCCGCCGCCGATCCGGCGCCTTTCGAGGTGTCCCTGCGATCGTTTCCGGGCCCGGCGAGGCCGGTCGGCGAGATGGTGGGCGGGTTCGCGCTCCGGATGGGCACGGAGATCCTCCTCACGCGCGTGTCGACCCACCGGGTCGACGACCGTCAAAGGCCTGCACGGTGGGGCGCCTCCCGCACCGGCGGCGGGAGTACGCGGATGTCTGGCGGTGTGTGCGCGGCACGGCTCAGCGGGAGACGCGGCCGGTAACCGGGGGACGGCAGACGCCACGGGAGCACGACCCGCGTGGCGCGACCCGCGGCCTACGGCCCGCGACGTTCCGGGCAGTGGCGGGCGGTCAGCCGACCGGCAGACAGAGCGCGCTGGCGACGCGGCGGAGGTCAACATGAGCACGACGAACAAGGCGCGGGTGCTCAGCCATGGTCAGAACGTAGGTATTGGAGGCACCGTTTGTCAACTAGTTCGGTAGACATAGCGTCCATACGTCCGCCGCCGAGCTGGTCGCGGGCACACGTCGCCGGGCTCGCCGGGTGGTCAGCGCCCGCCGTGGTGCGGACGCCGTCCCACCGGGGCGAGGGCCGGAGGGACGACCCCGATCCGCTGCCGGTAGGCCGACGGGCGCTCGCCGCAGTACTGGGCGAAGGCCCGGGCGAAGGCGCTCGGGCTCTCGAAGCCGACGGCGGTCGACACCTCGAGCACCGACCGGGTGGGGTCGGCGAGCAGCGCCATCGCCCGCAGCAGCCGGGCCTGCACCAGGTAGTGCCGCCACGAGAGGCCGAGGGCGGTGCGGAACAGGCGGCGCAGGGTCCGTTCCGAGACGCCGACCGCCCGGCCGACCTCGGCCACGGAGACCGCGTCGAGGTGGCGCTGGGTATAGGAGATGGCCGCGGCGACGACCGGATCGGTCGAGGTCGGCAGGCTCAGCGGAGCCTCGTGACCGAGCGCCTCGACGACGAGGTGACCGAGCGTGCGAAAGAAGCCGTCGGACACTGGATCACCGCTCGGGCGGGTGATCGGCCAGCGCCGAGCGTAGATCATCATCTCCCGGACGAGCGGCGGCGCGGCGAGGATCCGGGCGCGGTCCCCCGGCCGGTCGATCAGCCGGGGGTCGAACAGCACGGCGATCGAGCGGACCGCCGAGTTGATCGTCACCCGGTGCTCGAGACCGGCCGGGATCCACGCTGCCTGCCGCGGCGGCAGGAGGTAGTGGGTGCCGGCGGTCTCGACCTCGACCATCCCGGAAATGGCGTACTCGATCTGGTGCAGATCATGGGAATGCCAGCCGGTGACGAGCCGGTCACCTTCGTAGTGGTGGCTGCCGCCGAGAACCCGCGCCCCACGCCGCATGTCGACCATGCCGATTGCGCCGGCTGTGCCGGCCGCATCGGCTATGCCGGCCACATCAGCTGTGCCGGCCGCATCGGCTGCGCCGGCCATCCGTGCCAGGCCGACGCCGACCGGTTCAAAAGCTCCGCCGGGCGAATATACGGAGGCGGTCACGTTACAGAAGAATAGTTGAGATTCCCGACACTCGCGGCGTAATGGGCGACACCGTTGTTCAGACCAGTCGGAAGGCTATGCTCGGCGGGTGCACAGCGCCATGCCGCCGAATGGTCAAGAAAACACCGGACGGACACCGCGCTCCGCACCAGCCGCGCCACACGGCCGCGCCCCGGGCCCGGCGGTGACGGCATGACCTCGCCCCGCCGCCTCGGCGCGGAGGATTCGAGCACCCGCGCGACCCTGCTCGACGCGACGGCCCAGATCATCCTCGAGGAGGGGTACGCCGCGGTCAGCTCGCGGCGGGTGGCGGCGAAGGCCGGCATCAAGCCCGCCCTCGTGCACTACTACTTCCGCACCATGGACGACCTGTTCCTCGCCGTCTTCCGGCGCGGCGCGGAGGCCAACCTGGAGCGCCAGCGGCGCGCACTGGCCTCGCCGCGGCCCCTGCGGGCGCTGTGGGACGTCGACCTGGACTCGCGCGGCACAACCCTCATGGTCGAGTTCATGGCGCTCGCGAACCACCGGAAGGCCATCCGGTCGGAGATCGCCGCCTACGCCGAGCGGTTCCGCGAGGCGGAGCTCGCCACCCTGTCGCGAGTGCTGACCGCCGCCGGAGTCGATCCGGCCACGATCCCGCCGGTGGTCGTGACGTGCCTGATGGCGAGCGTCTCCCGGGTTCTGGTGATGGAGGGCGCGCTGGGCATGACCATGGGCCACCGCGAGACGATCGACCTGGTCGAGCGATACCTGACCGAGATCGAGGCCCGCACCCCGCCCGACCCCGTGGACGCCGCCGACGCGCCCGCCCCCGCGGCCAGCCCCACCGCCAGCCCCGACGGGCCCGCGGCTCCCGGGCGCTGAACAAGCGCGCGGAGCAGCCGGGCAGAGCGGGTGGAGCGGCCGTTTCGGACGGATCCCTGACCGGGCAGAACGTCGACGCCGGGGATTGGTCTGAATTACGCTGCCATCTTTAGCATTGCCCGTTCCCCGGCGCCCCGCCAGGCGACGAGGATCACAACCACGGCTCGGCGACGGGAGGTGGCCACCCGGCTCCCGTGCGCGCCGGAGTGTGCGCACCGGAGGGCGCGGTACCGCCACCGGAGACAGCGGCCCACCTCCCGTCACGACCAGTCGGTCCACGGCGGCCCGGTCCACTCACCACGGATCGGTCCACTCAGGATCAGTCCGCAGCGAGAGGAATCCGGACCATGCACATGGACGACATGATTCTGCTGAGCATCGACGACCACGTGATCGAGCCGCCGGACATGTACAAGAACCACGTCCCGGCGAAGTGGCTCGATTCCGTGCCGAAGGTCGTCCGGAACGAGGCCGGCGTCGACGAGTGGGTGTTCCAGGGCGAGAAGACGTCCACACCGTTCGGTATGGCGGCGACCGTCGGCTGGCACCGGGAGGAGTGGGGATTCAACCCCGGCGCCTTCACCGAGTTACGTCCGGGCTGTTTCGAGGTCCACCAGCGGGTCCGCGACATGAACGCCAACGGCGTCCTCGCCTCGATGTGCTTCCCGACGATGGCGGGCTTCAACGCCCGCACGTTCTCCGAGGCCCTCGACAAGGACCTCTCACTCATCATGCTGCAGGCCTACAACGACTGGCACATCGACGAGTGGTGCGGCGCCTACCCGGGCCGGTTCATCCCCCTCGGCATCGTGCCGATGTGGGACGTCGAGCTCGCGGTGAAGGAGATCCGGCGGATCGCCGCGAAGGGCTGCCGCTCCATCAGTTTCCTGGAGGCCCCCCACGCGCAGGGCTGGCCGAGCTTCCTCTCCGGCCACTGGGACCCGATGCTGCAGGCCCTCGTCGACGAGAACATGGTGCTCAGCCTGCACATCGGCGGCGCCTGGGACATCGTCAAGCTCGCCCCCGAGGTGCCGATCGACCACATGATCGTCATTCCGTCCCAGCTCACCATGCTCACAGCGCAGGACCTGCTCTTCGGCCCGACGCTGCGGCGCTTCCCCGAGCTGAAGGTGGCCCTCTCCGAGGGTGGCATCGGCTGGATCCCGTTCTACCTGGACCGCGTCGACCGGCACTTCCAGAACCAGAGCTGGATCCACAACGACTTCGGCGGCAAGCTGCCCTCCGAGGTGTTCCGGGAGCACTTCCTGGCCTGTTACATCACCGACCCGGCCGGGCTGCGCCTGCGCGAGCAGATCGGCGTCGAGACCATCGCCTGGGAGTGCGACTACCCGCACACCGACACGACCTGGCCCGAGTCACCCGAGCACGCCTGGAACGAGCTCCAGCAGGCCGGCTGCCGCGACGACGAGATCCACCAGATCACCTGGGAGAACGCCAGCCGCTTCTTCGGCTGGGACCCGTTCTCCCACACGCCGAGGGAGCAGGCCACCGTGGGCGCGCTGCGCGGGCTGGCCGCCGATGTCGACGTCACCCGGATGTCGCGCGAGGAGTGGCGCAAGCGCAACGAGGCCGCGGGAATCGGCGTCTTCTAACCCCAGGCCGGCGGGAGCCCCGGTCCGGGCTCCCGCCGGAGCGTCGCGGCGATCTCCCGCCGCGGAGTTCGCAGGCGCTTCCCCGGCATCGAACCAGGTGAACCGCCCGGCGCCAGCGCTGTGACGCCGGGCGGGCCGGGGACGGCGCGACGCCGACCTGCGCGTTCATTCCCAGTATTGGCCGACGCTTCATCACGGGGAAACCCGGCCCGGCCGCGGTTGTCGGGGGGAGCCGAAATGCTGGAGACAGCATGCCCATCCGACCGCCCTGCCCATGCTGCGGTCAACCAGGAGGACGTGGTGAGGAAGAAAACGCGCATCCGCCGGTTCTCGCTCGTGATCGGCGGCGCCCTGGCGCTCGTCGTCGCGCTTCCGACGATTGCGCTCGCGGCACCCCCGGCCGCGCTGCCCGGAAACGCCGACACCATGGAACAGACGTACCAGCCGGCCTACGACTACGACACCGACGGGTGCTACCCGACGCCCGCCATCGGGGCGAACGGAGCCGTCAACGGCGGGCTCAACCCGTCCGGCGCGCTCAACGGCGGCTGCCACGACCTGGCCGACCTCAACAACACGAACGGCTACGCCCGCTACAAGTGCAACAACGGCTGGTGCGCGATTCTGTACGGCCTCTACTTCGAGAAGGACCAGGCGACGATCGGCGGCCACCGGCACGACTGGGAGCATGTCGTGGTCTGGGTGCAGAACAACCAGGCCCAGTACGTCTCCGCCTCGGCCCACGGCAGCTTCAACGTCTACCCCCGCAGCCAGGTCCGCTGGGACGGCAACCACCCGAAGATCGTCTACCACAAGGACGGTGTCGGCACCCACGACTTCCGTCTCGCCGACTCGGGCGACGAGCCGCCGGAGAACGAGCTCCACACCTGGCGCTACCCGACTCTGGTCGGTTGGAACGGCTACCCGGCCGGGGTCCGTGACGCGCTGAGCGCGGCCGACTTCGGCAGCGCCGTCTTCGGTCTCAAGGACGGCAACTTCAACTACCACCTCGAGCGTGCGATGCCTGCGGGCATCTCCTTCGACCCGAACGCCTGACGGCGCGGGCTCCGGCTTCGCCGCGGCGAGTGGGCGGGGTGGTCACCCCGCCCACTCGTCCCGGCCGCCAGGCCCCGCACGGCGAATCCCCACGCGGAGCAGACCTCGCGCGACCAGACCCCGTCACCGGGCGGGGAGCCGGTCCCGACTTCCCACCGGCCGGCGCACGGGACCGCCATCCACCTGACAACCTGCGATGATTGTGAAGTGCGGCCACAGTCGCGCTGACGACAGCTTTTCGCCGGGCACAGGCATTGCCAGTCGACCGGAAAAGCCTACGATCATTAATTGTCGCGTGGAGGGGCCAATGGCCGACCAGACAGTGATCGGCAAAACAGGACGGGTGACGGGAAAGATAGCTCCGGGCACGGTCGGTGAGGTCATGATCGCGGTACGGGGCGGCTCCGAGGCATTCCATGCTTATGCGGCCGACGACGGGGTGACCTTCGCCGTCGGCTCGCGCGTTCTCGTCGTCGAGTATTTCCCTCCTCGCACCGTGCTGGTGATCAGGCTGTGACCGCGGTCGGGGCCGCCCACCGGCCAGCGGTGCCCCGGCGCGTCAACCGCTGCGACCCGCAGCGGGCCGGCTGACGCCCGTTGACCAGATCTCCCGTGGGGTGAAGCGGAGGCAACATGATGATCATCCTCATCTCGGTCGCGGTCGGCGCCGTGCTGGCCGTCGCGTTGTTCAAACTGATGTGGCGGGTGGCCGAACCGAACGAGGCACTCATCATCTCCGGGATGCGGGCGTACAAGGACCCGAACGACGCCGTGGCCGAGAGCCTGGGATTCAAGATAGTCACCGGAAAGGGCGTGCTGGTACCGCCGGGCGTGCAGACCGTCCGTCGGATGTCCCTGGATCTGCGGGCCGCCCAGCTCGGCATCGAATGCGTCACCCAGCAGGGAATCCCGGTCGGTGTCCGGGTGTGGTCATCTTCAAGGTCGGTGACGACTACGCGTCCATCGCGAATGCCGCCCGCCGGTTCCTCGACCAGCAGGACAAGATGGACACCCGGGTGCACAACGTTTTCGCCGGCCATCTGCGCGCCATCGTCGGCCAGCTGACCGTCGAGGACCTCATCCGGGACCGGGAGAAGCTGACGCAGCTGACCCGGGCGAGCTCCGGAACCGAGATGGAGAAGCTCGGCCTGATCGTCGACTCGCTGCAGGTACAGGAGATCGACGACCCGACCGGCTACATCCGCAACCTCGGGCGCCCGCACGTGGCCACCGTCGCCGCGCAGGCCAGGATCGCCGAGGCGGAGGCCGATCGGGAGGCCACCGAGCAGGAGCAGATCGCCATGGCGCTCAAGGCGGAGGCGAACCGGAACAGCTCGATCAAGCAGTCCGGGTTCCAGGCCGAGGTCGACGAGGCCGCGGCCCGCGCCACCCAGGCCGGCCCACTGGCCGAGGCCACCGCGCACCAGCAGGTCGTCGTCGAGCAGACCAAGGTGGCCCAGCTCGAGGCCGAGCTGGAGGAGCAGCGCCTGCAGGTGTCCGTGCGCAAGCCGGCCGACGCCCGCGCCTACGAGCAGACCACGCTGGCCCGCGCCACCCGGGACGCCCAGATCAGCTCGGCCGAGGCGGCCGCCCGCCAGATGGAGCTGGCCGCCGCCGCGGACGCCACCCGGGTCCGGACGGAAGCGGACGCCCGGGCGCAGCAGGTGCGGGTCCTGGCAACCGCCGAGGCGGCCTCGACCCGCGCGATCGGCGACGCGGACGCCCACGCCAAGCGGGCCGTCGGTTCGGCCGAGGGTGACGCGATGCGGGCCCGCGGCCTGGCCGAGGCCGAGGCGATCAAGGCCCGCGCCGACGCGCTCGCCGTCAACCAGGACGCCGTCATCGGCCAGCAGCTCGCCGAGCAGTGGCCGGCCATCGTCGAGGCCGCGGCCAAGCCGTTCGGCGCGGTCGACCAGCTGATCGTCCTCAACGGCGCGGCCGGCCTGGGCGAGGTGCTGACCCAGGCGCTGTCACAGGGCGCGGCGGGCCTGCAACTGGCCCGTTCCCTGCTCTCCAGCGGCACGCCGGGCTCCACCCCGGCCGCGCCCACCGCGCCCACCGCGCCCGGCGCACCGGCGCCTGGTGCACCCGCGAACGGCACGGCCAAGCCGGCGGACAGGTAGGCATCTGAATCCCGCGGCACCTGGCCCTCACAGCCACCCATCGCATCGACATCCGCCTATGTCCTGCTGTACCGAGAACGACGGAGGACATCGACAGCTGTCAATGGCTGCGGCGTGCTGTCTGAAGATCCTCGTTGACGCCGGCCTCGTCACCCGGGAGAAGCGGGGCGCGTGGGCCTACTACCGCGCCGCGCCCGACGCCCTCGCCGCACCGGCCGCCGCGTTCACCACGCGCCGTTGACCTCGACTCACATCCAGCCGAGCCTCACCGCCGTGAGCCACGTGGGCGGCCGAGCACGGGACAGCACCATCGTGCCGGCACAATGGTGCCGGCGGATCGAGCGTGCCCTGATGGGCACCAGGCTGCGCGGACTACGCACGGCCGCCCGAAAAGCCTGGCCACGACGCCACTAGCAGGACACGGGCCCGATCTCAAGAATCACCGGCCGGCCATGGCCTCATTTCCTCCGGCAATTGCACTTGTTACCGAGTGGTAGCTAACTATCTCCATCTGCTCCCTGATCTCCGTCCACCAGGTGCTCCTGGGTGGGCCGGGCGAGATCTCGGCAGCGGTTCCAAGGAGGTAGTCCGTGACACTCGACCGTTCCCGAGTCCGTCTCCGAAACCGATTAGGGCGCCGCGCATGGCTGCTGAATCTTCCGGCCGTGCTGAGCGCGGGGCTCGTCGCCGGCGTCGTCGGCCTCGTCGGCGGCGCGCCCGCTTCGGCGGCGGCCCAGCCCGAGCCGCTGCCCGTCCTCTACAACTTCCCCGCGGCCGCCCTCATCTCGCTGGCGAACCCGAACGCCGACCCGCCCGGTGCCAACGACTTCTCCTGCCGGCCCAGCGCCACGCATCCACTGCCGGTCGTGCTGGTCCACGGAACCCTCGCCAACAAGACCAACGAGTGGCAGGCGGTCGCGCCGTTGCTGAAGAACGACGGGTACTGCGTCTTCGCGCCGAACCTCGGCGGAGACACGCCGACGTCGTTCCTCCAGGCGACCAGGCCCATCGAGGAGATCGCGGCCCAGCTCGGGGTGTTCGTCGACCAGGTGCTGGCCGCGACTGGCGCGGCCAAGGTCGACATCGTCGGGCATTCCCTCGGCGGCATGTTCCCCCGCTACTACATCAACAATCTCGGCGGCGACACGAAGGTGAACTCGCTGATCGGGCTCTCGCCGTCGAACCACGGCACGACTCTGCTCGGGCTCGCCAAGCTCGGCGAGGCCATCGGTGTGACCGGGCCGATCGAGTCCTTCTGCGCGTCCTGCATCCAGCAGATCGCCGGTTCGCCGTTCCTCACCGCACTGAACGCCAACGGCGGCCTCCGGCCCGGTGTGCGTTACACGGTGATCCAGACCAGGTATGACGAAATCGTCACGCCGTACACGTCCGCATTCCTGTCCGGGCCCAACGTCCGCAACATCACCCTGCAGGACACCTGCATTCTCGACGGCGTGGACCACACCGCCATCGCCAACGACCGGGTCGCCCTGCGGCATGTGCAGAACGCGCTCGATCCGGCGCATCCCAGGCCGGCCATCTGCGTTCCGGTTCTGCCGACCATCGGCGGCTGAGCCGAGCCGGGCCGGGGCCGGCGGGCAGCGGGTGCGGCACCGCCCGCCATCAGCTGCCCGCCGGCCCCGGCCCGCTGAGCAGACGGTCCTGGACTGCGCCCGAAGCCTCCTCGCGCACGGCGCCACACAGTCCAACACTCGCCGGTAGCTATTCGCGCGTTGTCGCCGGAGAGGGTTTCGGTCCCCGGTCGGAGTTCGCGGCTCGAGGCTCGATCCTGTCGAGGTAACGCTCGATGAAGTCAATCGTCTCGGCGTGGAAGGTAGACAGGCCAATCGTCTCCTCCATGGCGATCATCCGCGGAGTGCTGATCATGAGAAATATGAGGGCTTCCGGGGATACTTTCTCCGCTGTTCGCCCATAATCGCTCGATCTTTCCGAAACTGCGGCGAGTGCGATTTCACGGGTCCGTTCGCCCGCCTTCGCGAGTTCGGTCCGGATCGTCTTGTGATGATTGGCGAGTGCCATGAATTCCGCCATGAGCGCCGCTCTGGTCCTGTCGCCGGCGTGCTCCCAGACGGCACGCAGGGGTGGGGACGTCTCGAGCGAGGTGGCCAGCCGGGCCAGGCTGTGCTCGATGCCTCGCCGAACCAGAGCGACGAGGAGGTCGTCAAGGGTCGGGAAGTAGTACTGGACGAGTCCGGCGGTGACGCCGGCCTGGGCGGCGACACCCCGGTAGGTCACGGCGGCGTAGCCCTGCTCGAGCATGAGGTTCTCGGCACAGTCCAGCAGCAGCGCGCGTGTCTTCGAGGTGACCGCGCCGACGCGGCGGGGTGATGTCATCGACCACCTTCCACGAGGATGCCGGATCTGACGCACGACGCTATCCGACAGTGGGCCGGCCTTCGATTTGTGACAGGTCCGGTGCGGCCTCGTCGCTCCGCGCCGTCAGCCGGTGGTCAGTTCCCGCAGGAGATCCGTCGTTCGCCGCGTTGATGCCACGCGTTCCTGCCTGTCCCGGCCGACCGGGAACACGGCCGCCCAGATATCGGTCGCGCCGGCGTCGAGCAGGGCCTGCAGCGCCGCGCGGACCGCTTTCTCGTCGCCGACGATGGCGGCCTCGACCGGACTGGACACGCCACCGATCTCGAGGATCCGTGCGTAGTTGGGCATCCCGGAGTAGGCCGTCGCGTACCTCGCGGCGGCCGACCGGGCCTCGGCCTCGTCGTCGTGCACGGCGAGCGGCAGGCCGGCCACGATGCGCGGCTCGGGACGCCCGGCCGCGGCCGCGGCGGCGTGGATTCGAGGGGCGACGTGGGATCCGACAGCGCGGGCCGGGGCCATCCACAGCACGGTCCCGTCGGCGACCTCGCCGGCCACCCGCAGCAGTCTCGGCCCGAGCGCGGAGACCAGGACCGGGACGGGGTGCGCCGGTCGGGTCATCCGGCCGGCGCTGTGGACGGTCCAGTCGGCGCCGTCCACGTCGACATCCTGGCCGTGCAGCAGACCGGCGAGGATGCGCACGTACTCCTCGGTGCTGCGACCGGGGTGGTCGTAGGACATCCCGTAGACGCCTCGCACCAGCGGCTCGTGGGACGGTCCGATCCCGAAGGTGAGACCGGGACGGCCCATCGCCGCGACGACGGACGACGCCCGGTTCGCCTGCAGCAACGGATGGCATGGGTAGGTCTGCAGAACCGCGGTTCCCAGTTCGATGGACGTGGTCTCCCGACCGGCGATCGCCATCGCGACGAGGGGGTCGCCCGCCACCTCGCTGGCGTACCACAGGGAGGTGAAACCATCGCGTTCCGCCTGCCTGGCCTGATGGACGATCGCGTCCACCGATGTCCCGCCGCCGGTCAGGCCGATCCGCATCGCACTCTCCTCTTTTGCTTTACGATCGCATAATCGACTGGCGTAACCGTGCGGTGGCAGGATTCCCTGCTCGCGGCATCGCTTCCAGAGCCGCCGGCGTACCCGGCGCTCACGTGACTGAACCGCCCCGGGTTTGGTGGAGACTGGTCCGTTTGAGAGGATCGAGTCGTGCCCGCCCCCAGGAAGTACCCCGATGAGCTCCGTGAACGTTCCGTCCGGCTCGTGCAACAGATGCGTCGTGAGCAGCCGGCGGAGGCGTCACGCGCGATCTCGACGGTCGCGAAGCGGCTGGATGTGCATCCGGCAACGCTGCGGCTGTGGGTGAAATCAGGCCGAGGTCGACCAGGGGACTCGTCCGGGAACCACCACGCCGGACGCGGCGCGTATCGCCGAGCTGGAACGCGAGAACCGCGAGCTGAAGCGCGCGAACGAGTCTTCTATCTCCAGAACGAAACTGATATAGTCGCCGAAGTCTAAGCATCCGGCTCTCGAATGTAATAGATTCCACCCTTGAAGCTTCCGCCGTTGATGGCCGTTTGGCTCGCGTCCCGGCGGATCTTGGTGGCTGGCCACGCGCCGGTCGTATCCTCGACGGGTGAGTACTCTGCGGGACGAGCTGCACAGTCTGATCGACCGCCTGCCCGAGTCGCAGGTGGCGCCGATCCTGGCTCTCGTGCGCGAGAGCGCGCCCGCCGAGAGCGGCGACGAGTGGCCACTGCCGGATTTCGTCGGTGCGTTGGCCAGTGGCAAGGGCGATCTCGCCGCCCGTTCGGCTGAGATCCTGCGCGCGGAACTGGGGCGCGACCCCGAGTGATTGTCTGGGATACCGGGCCGCTGATCGCCGCACAATCCCGCACAGGCCCTCTATACCCGCGCCTCGGGTTCGAAGTCGTGCGGATCGAGGATCCGCGCATGTCGATGGAGTGGACTCCGGGCAACACGTGAGGCACCCCATCGTCCGATCTTCAGCCGAACGCGCCCCCAGACGGCCGGTGCGGAGTCGTCGTCGGCAACCAGCCAGTCGTAGAGAAAGCTCAGGAGTTCGGAGCCACCACAGGGATCATCCCCGTCCTGACCGATCATCGCCGCAGCCACCGGTGCGGCCGACGAACGGTTCCTCCTGGCTCACCCGCAGCCAGCCGGCGGCCAGGACACAGCGCCAGACATCGTCGGGATACCAGGCCAGCACTCGACGTACGGTGAGCAGATCAAGCGGGTCGTCCCGGACCACGCCGCCCGTGAGGCTGGCCAGAATCTGGGTCGGGGCCAGCAGCCGTGGTCACTTCCACCTGGTGATGTGGCCGGCCGCCGTGTCGGTCGCCGTCGGGATAGACCACCGGGACACCGTCGAACAGGGCCGGCAGCCTCTTCAGAGCGACGTCGATCGGCGTGGTGTCGAAGCCCGGCGGGACGAACAGCCGCACCCGGGCGCCGAACCGAACACGACCCCAGAATCTCCCCACGGCGTCCCGTCATGAACCAGACGACGCCATGATCCCACCGCCCCGCCGACGGATAGCGCCCGCGAGCTCCCGAAGGCCCGCCCGAGACCACCTGACTGCCTTGGGCCAACTCCACGCCGGCCGAACGGGGGTCCGGGGGTCGCCCCCCGGGAAAACATCGCGGCCCGCCGCGAAGCCGATCAAAGATCGGCGAACACGACGGGCCGGCTCGTGGAGCCGAGGGGACTCGAACCTCTGACCTCGCCCGAACACCCCAGCCCACAAGGCAATCGCGCACGTCGGGGTCCGGGGGCTCGGCCGGTCATGCCCACGGGGGTGGTGTACGGAGCGTGATGCCGCGTGATCCTGGTTGAATGTTATGCGGTCAGCGCTTCGG